>CAMWUM010000101.1 GCA_947177435.1 uncultured Muribaculaceae bacterium | reverse complement strand
GACAGGTCGCGTGGGAAAATGTTGCCGGTTTTGTATATCACTTCGTCATTAGGAGCGGCCACGATGATGCTCATCATTTCGTAATCGTCCTGTTCTTCATAAAATTTGTTGACGAATGTGGTGAAATACTCGACCATGTGCGAACGGTCGTTGTCGTAAAATGCTCCCGTGCGCTCGCCCACGAACATAAGTTGGTCAAATACCTCGTCTTGCTTGAGGCTGCGCACTCGGTACACCTGCCATAATGCCATGGCCACGATGACTGTCCAAAAGCACAGCAGGATAGGCACGAATACGCGCCACTGGTAGCTAATCCCCTTCTTTAAAACCATAGCCGAAGCCTTGACGCGTTATGATATTGTTGCCGTACGTGCCGAGTTTTTTGCGCAGGCGGGTGAGGTTGGTGTCGATGGCTCGCTGCGACACTAATACGTCGTCGGGCCACACGCGGCGGATTATCTCCTCGCGGCTGTAGATGCGGTTGCGATTGTTGAGGAAAAAGAGCAGCAGGTCAAACTCGGTGCGGGTCAGTGGCACCTCAACGCCCTCGATGTAGCATACCTTCTCGTTCTGGTCGATGCGGATGCCGCGGAACTCGACGTCTGGCAGCATGTCTTGCTTCTTGTCCTGCTCTTTGGCCGCCGACACGCGGGGGCGGAGCACGGCTTGCGATCGGCGTAGGACAGCCCTGACGCGCGCCAGCACTTCGCTGATGACGAATGGCTTGGTGATGTAGTCGTCGCCGCCGAGGTTGAGGCCGGTGACCTTGTCGTCTTCGTCGCCGAGGGCGCTGCAGAAGATTACGGGGAGCTTTTCGACGCCGATGGTGCTGCGCAAGCGGCGCACGAAGTCGTATCCGCTGAGGCGCTCCATCATAATGTCGACTATAAACAGGTCATACTGAGTCAGATCGCGCTCGAGCGCCTCGACAGCGCTGTATGAGCAGTCGACCACAAATCCCTCCTTCTCAAGATTGTATTTCAGAATGTCGCACAATGGCTCTTCGTCGTCAATAACCAATATTCTGTAGCTCATTTCCTTGGGCTTGATTTTTGTTAATGTGATGTGTATATTAACTCGACAAAGTTAGGCATTATTCGCCAATAAACACTGTAAGTGTACGTTAAAAAATGTTTATTGTAACAATTGAGACATTAGCGGAGCATGGCGGCGGCGCGGGTAAGTGAGGCGATGAAGGCGTCGGCCTCAGCCCGGGTGTTGTACACGGCAAACGACGCACGCACGCAGCCCTCTATGCCCAGGGCCTGCATCAGCGGCTGGGCGCAATGGTGGCCGGTGCGCACGGCCACGCCCATCTTGTCGAGGAGCAGGCCGAGGTCGTAATGGTGCACGCCGGGCACGTTGAACGATATGACGGGGCCCTTGCCGGGGGCGTTGCCGTAGATCTCGATGTCGGGTATGGCCGCACGCATGCGCTCGGCGGCGTACTCGGCCAGGCGCATCTCGTGGTCCTCAATCTTATCGATGCCAAGCTCGGCGATGAACTCAAACGCCTTGGCGAAGGCGGCGATGCCCACGAAGTCGGGGGTGCCGGCCTCGAACTTGAACGGCAACTCGGCCCATGTCGTGCCCTCAAAGCTGACGTGGCCTATCATCTCGCCGCCGCCCTGATAGGGGGGCATGACCGTGAGCCAACGCTTCTTGCCGTAGAGAATGCCGATGCCAGTGGGGCCGTACATCTTGTGCGAAGAGAATGCATAGAAATCGACATCGAGGTCGCGCACGTCAATGCGCATGTGGGGCGATGCCTGCGCGCCGTCGACCAGCACGGGCACTCCGCGGCTATGAGCCTCTACCACCATCTCCTTGACAGGATTGACCGTGCCCAGGACGTTGGACACGTGACAGAATGCCACCAAGCGGGTGCGTTCGTTGAAAAGCGAGCGGTAGGCCTCAAGGTTGAGGCTGCCATCCTTGGTGATTGGCACCACGCGCAGCAGTACGCGTTTGCGGCGGCCGAGCAGCTGCCAGGGCACTATATTGGAGTGGTGCTCCATGACGGTGAGTATGATCTCGTCGCCGTTCTCGAAGAGTTGGCCGAATGATGAGGCCACCAGGTTGATGGCCTCGGTGGTGCCTCGGGTGAAAATCACCTCCTCGACTGAGGCGGCGTTGATGTGGCGGCGCACGGCCTCGCGCGTACGCTCCTGGGCCTCGGTGGCGAGTTGCGACAAGGTGTGGACGCCACGGTGCACGTTGGCCTTTTCAGTGCAGTACATGCGCTCGATCTCGTCGACCACGCGGCGCGGGGTCTGCGAGGTGGCTGTGTTGTCGAGGTACACCAGCGGCTTGCCGCCCACCTGGCTGGCGAGGATCGGGAACTCTTGTCTTATCTTTTCTATGTCAAGCATCTATCTAATTTTATTTGACAAATTGACAAATTGTCATTTTGACAATTTGTCAAAATTTCTATCGCTCGCAGGCTGCGCAGAGCTCACGGGTGCCGCTCAGGCGGAGCTCCACCAGCTGGGCGAGGCGGCTTTTGAGGGCGGGAATCGACACAGTGTCGATTACGTCGGCCATGAAGGCCTGCATGAGCATCATGCGGGCCTGTCGCTCGGGGATGCCGCGCTGGCGCATGTAGAACATCGCGTTCTCGTCAATCTGGCCCACGGTGGCGCCGTGGCTGCACTTCACCTCGTCGCAGTAGATCTCGAGTTGCGGACGGGTGTGCATGCGGGCCGAGGGGGATGCCACGATGTTGCGGTTGATCTGGTAAGCCTTGGTGAAGTCGGCCTTTTCGTCGACGATGATGCTGCCGTAGAATGCGCCCTCGGCTTTGTCGTCGAGGATGTTCTTGAACAGTTGGTCGCTCTCGGTCTTTGGAGCGCGGTGTATCACGCAGGTGGCATTCTCCACAGCCTGTTCGTCGCCGCCAATAGCCATGCCGGCGAGCTTGGCTCGGGCATGCTCGCCGCAGAGCTCGACATAATAACTGTTGCGCGTGCGTCCGCCCACGAGAGTGGTGCCGTTGACGGTAAACTCACTGCCCTCGTCTTGGCGGGCGTAAAGCTGGGCATGGCGAGCGGTGCGTGCCGACGACTCTTCCAAGTCGTAGATGTCGAGGCTGGCGCCGCGTCCGAGGAAGGCCTCGGTCACCTGGCAGTTGAGATAGTCAACATCATGGCTGGCCGCGTGGTCGCAGGTCAGGATTGAGCATGATGCTCCGTCTTCAACGATGACGAGCATGCGGCGCACGGCCAGCAGCGGGGCCGAAGCATTGGAGATGTTGACAATCTGCAGAGGCTTGTCACAGCGCACACCGGCCTTGACGCGCACAAACACGCCATCCTGGCACAGCAGCGTGTTGAGTACGCTCACTGCCGATGGCTGCATCACGGCGTCGGCAGTGCTGTGCGGGTCGGTGGGTATGAGTTTGACGGCGCCGGCCAGGGCATCGTAATGCTTGGCCACGACGTCGGGGTAAATCTCGGCGGCGCGGGCGAGCGACATCACCTCCACGCCGTCGGGCAGGTTGCGCTCGAGCGTGGCCGTGGGACGGAACGAATCGTTGACCACGAAGGCCATAAGCGTCGACACGTTGGGCACGCCGCAGCGAAACGGCTCGGAAGCCTCCACGCCAAAGGGCACGCGGCGCAGGTTGACGCCGTAGTCGGGGGCGAACATCTCCTCGACCGACAGGGCCGGGTATCCCTCGTCGCCCTTGCGGGGCAGACGGGCGCTCATCAGGCGCTCGTAGGCGCGTGGGCGCGGACGGTTGAGGGCCTCCGGGGCGTTGGCCATCAGCACGTCGGAGTGTTCGCGGTAGAGGTTAAGGTATTGTGCAAGAGCATCCATACGACCTTAGTTTTGCTCCTTGATCCAGTCGTAGCCCTTCTCCTCAAGTTCGAGGGCGAGTTCGGGGCCGGCGGTGTGCACGATGCGACCCTTGTAGAGGATGTGCACCACGTCGGGCTTTATATAGTCGAGCAGACGCTGGTAATGGGTGATTACGATGGTGGCGTTCTGGTTTGTTTTCAGTTTGTTGACGCCACTGGCCACGATGCGCAGGGCATCTATGTCGAGGCCCGAGTCAGTCTCGTCAAGAATAGCGAGTCGGGGCTCGAGCACGGCCATCTGGAATATCTCGTTGCGCTTCTTCTCACCGCCTGAAAATCCCTCGTTGACCGAGCGGGAGGCCAATTTGTTGTCGAGCTCGACGATAGCGCGCTTCTGGCGCATCATCTTCAGAAACTCGCTGGCCGACAGCGGCTCGAGGTTGAGATAGCGACGCTTGGCGTTGACGGCCGCGCGCATGAAGTTGACCATCGACACGCCGGGGATCTCCACCGGATACTGAAACGACAGGAACAGGCCCTCGTGCGAGCGGTCCTCAGGCGAGAGGGCGAGCAGGTCGACGCCGCCGAGCGTGGCCGAGCCGCCGTACACGGTAAATCGCGGGTCGCCGGCCAGCACTCCGGCCAGTGTGCTCTTGCCCGAGCCGTTGGGGCCCATGATGGCGTGCACCTCTCCGGGGCGCACCTGCAGGTCGATGCCGCGCAGTATCTCTTTATCGCCGATACCGGCCCGCAGGCCGCAGACGTTAAGCAGTAAGTTTTGGTCCATTATATTGGTTTTTTCTTGATTTTTTATCCGACTGAGCCTTCGAGGCTGATTGAGAGGAGTTTCTGCGCCTCGACGGCAAACTCCATCGGCAACTTGTTCATCACCTCCTTGGCGTATCCATTGACGATCAGGCCCACGGCCTCCTCAGCGCCGATGCCGCGCTGGGCACAGTAGAACAGCTGGTCTTCGCTGATTTTCGACGTGGTGGCCTCGTGCTCGGCCACGGCCGTGTCATTGAGCACGTCAATGTAGGGGAACGTGTGTGCGCCGCAGGTGTCGCTCAGCAGCAGCGAGTCGCACTGGGCGTAGTTGTGCGCGCCCTCGGCCGATGGGGCCATCTTCACCAGGCCTCGGTACGAATTCTGGCTGTGGCCTGCCGATATGCCCTTCGACACGATGGTCGAGCGGGTGTTGCGGCCCAGGTGTATCATCTTGGTGCCGGTGTCGGCCTGCTGGCGATTGTTAGTGACGGCCACGGAGTAGAACTCGCCCACGGCGTTGTCGCCGGCCAGCACGCAGCTGGGGTACTTCCAGGTGATTGCCGAGCCGGTCTCTACCTGGGTCCACGACAGTTTGGCGTCGTGATGGCAGATGCCGCGCTTGGTCACGAAGTTGTAGACGCCGCCTCGGCCTTCCTTGTCGCCGGCGTACCAATTCTGCACGGTCGAGTACTTGACCTCGGCGCGGTCCTCGACGAAAATCTCGACGATGGCCGCGTGCAGCTGGTTCTCGTCGCGCATCGGTGCGGTGCAGCCCTCGAGGTACGACACGTAGGCGTCCTCGTCGGCGATGATGAGCGTGCGCTCAAACTGACCGGTGCCCTGCGCGTTGATGCGGAAATATGTCGACAGTTCCATCGGGCAGCGCACGCCCTTGGGGATGTAGACAAACGAGCCGTCACTGAACACGGCCGAGTTCAGGGCGGCGAAGAAATTGTCGGTCGGCGGCACTATCTTGCCCAGGTACTTGCGCACCAGGTCGGGATAGTCGCGCACGGCCTCGGAGAACGAGCAGAATATCACACCCTTCTCGGCCAGCAGTTCGCGGTGCGTGGTCTTGACCGACACGGAGTCCATCACGGCGTCGACGGCCACGCCCGACAACTTTTTCTGCTCTTCGAGCGAGATGCCGAGTTTGTTGAACGTCTCCACCAACTGCGGATCCACCTCGTCCATGCTCTTGGGGCCCTCCTTTTTGACGGGGGCAGCGTAGTAGCTGATGTCCTGGTAGTCGATGGGCGGGATGTCGAGGTGCGCCCACCGGGGCATCGACATCTGCTGCCAGGCATGGAAGGCGCGCAGGCGAAAGTCGAGCAGCCACTCGGGCTCGCCCTTCTTCTGCGAAATCAGGCGCACCACGTCCTCCGACAGACCCTTGGGGATGATGTCGGTGTCGATGTCGGTCGAGAATCCGTATTTGTATTCGCCGGCGATGGCCTCGCCGGGCATGGTTTTTTCGCTATTGTTTTCCATAAAGGACAAACGTTTTTATTTTGCCGTTGGTTTTTCCGTCCGCAAAATTAGCGAAAATCCGCGAGATGCCCAAAGAAATGCCAAATGGCGATGCCCGCCGACACGGCCACGTTGAGCGAATGCTTCGTGCCCCGCTGGGGTATCTCCAGGCAGGCGTCGCAGGCATCGACTACCTCCTGGGACACGCCATCCACCTCATTGCCAACCACTAAGGCATATCTCCGCCCCGGCTCAGGCGCGTAATCCTGCAGCGCCACCGAGTCCATCACCTGCTCAAGGCAGCATACGGCCACACCCTCGCTTTTGAGCCGGCGCACGGCCTCGATGGTGGTGGGGGCGTACTCCCAAGCCATTGACTCCTCGGCGCCAAGGGCCGTTTTGTGTATTTCGGGCGACGGCGGGGTGGCGCTTATGCCACACAGCACGATCTTCTCCACGCCAAATCCGTCGCAGGTGCGGAAAATCGACCCGATGTTGTTAAGCGAGCGCACATTGTCGACCACCACCGTCAGCGGCAGCTTGTCGGCGGCGCGGAACTCCTCAACCGACACCCGCGCCAGATCCCAAATAGTTTTTTTCTTCATGTTTATATTATTAACAGCGCCGGGGCGGTGGGCCTCGGCGCTGGTGTGGGGATGGGTTGCGGTGATTAGAATGCTACCTTGGTGGCGCGACCCGACTGGATGCGGATGTAGACGGCGCCGGCGGCGGGATTGGCTACGCGCACGCCCTGCATGTTGTAGTAGGTGGCGGGGGCGTCGGCCTCGATTGCCTCGATGCCGCCGGGGGCGTCAAAGGCGTTGGGGTTCCACTGCGCCGGCTCGGTGGAGCCGAGGAGGCGGGCTCTCACGTCGTAGGTGCGGGCAGCGCCGCGCTCCACGCGGAAGCGCTGGTG
>CAMWUM010000100.1 GCA_947177435.1 uncultured Muribaculaceae bacterium | reverse complement strand
ATATTAGATACCCGTGAAAATATTGGTAATTGGGAAAACTCGCTCATTATAAATGCTTTGAGTTCTTTGTGTGAGGAAGATTTTCGATCATCTCAATATATTGATAATATTCGTCAAGGAATACTTTGGCTTTGTAAAAACGGGAACAAGCCATCTCATATCTACGTCATACTGAATTTAATCAAGTTAATTGATAAAGAGACTGCTCAAGAATGTCTTGAAAGTCTCCCAACTTCCTTGATTGAATCTGACTGTACCCTTATGAAGGCAATTCCTAACTACGTTCAACCGAATTCGTCATTTATTTCCCGTATTAAAGGTATCATTCTCAATTCAGCCTTTTTATGGTCCAATGGCATCATTGATGGGGGAATATCGGTAAGAGGCTCATTCCTGGATATTGCAGACATATCAAGCAAAATTGACTTCACAAATGATGAATTATTGCATATCTGGAATAAGATGACACTATCATTATCTCAAATCCAGAAAGAATGTAATAAAAGGTCCGATAGTGAATCTCTTTTCTTTTTGAGCCATTTTGACGGGATATTGGATGAAATGAAATTGTTTGTGGAAAATAATTCATTTAAAGCAATTTCTAAAGAAGAATATGATAGGGTACATGACAATATTATAAAGTTAAGAATCTCAATATCATCAAAGACAAGTCAGAATATAAGTGAACTGCTGATAGAAGATCACACCAATGATGCTATCTCAATGCTTGTAGATGTTCAGCCTGAAAAAAGATTTACGGAATTTCAGTCGGAGTATATTTTGTTGACCAATAAAATAGTACTAAAACAATCGCAATATCTGAATAGCTGTATGAAACATTTTTCATGGATTGTTGAGACTTATTCAGATATGATTCCGCAGGTAATCTTCAAGCCAATACTCGAGCAGATCCTAATCTCTTATATTCCATATTTTAAAGGAGAAACAATCTGGGATATTTCATACGCAAGAAAAGATGAATTTGAGAAGGGACTATTGAAGATATATTCCACTTTCCGTAATTGGGGTGGAGAAAATTCCTTTTGGAAATCATATAAAACTCGATTTGTTAATGTATGATTTAATCATTATGGATAGCGGACAGATAATATTGTTTCAGACGCAAGGAGGCGAGACGAAGATTGAGGTTCGGCTTGCCAATGAATCTGTGTGGCTTACTGCCGACCAGATGGCGGAGCTGTTTCAACGTGACCGTTCGACCATCCAGCGGCACATTAAAAAGATATACGGGGAGGGAGAATTGAAGCCCGATTCAACTTGTGCATTTTTTGCACAAGTTCAAACTGAGGGCAAACGTCAGGTGGAACGCCAAATCCCTATCTATAACCTCGATATGATTATCAGTGTCGGGTATCGTGTCAATTCGCATCGGGGTGTGCAGTTCCGCCAGTGGGCTACTCAGGTGCTGAAGGAGTATATGATCAAGGGGTTTGCTCTGAATGATGACCTGCTGAAAAATGCCGGACATGGGAATTACTTTGATGAGCTGCTTTCGAGAATCCGCGACATTCGCAGTTCGGAAAAGGTGTTCTACCGCAAGGTCCTTGAAATATATGCTCTCAGTATTGACTATGACCCTCGCACTGAAACTACCCAACATTTCTTCAAAACGGTGCAGAACAAGATGCACTTTGCAGCTCATGGACACACTGCCGCCGAAGTGATTTACGATAGGGCTAATGCCGAAAATGACTTTATGGGTCTGACTACATGGCGTGGTACGTTGCCAACAAAACAAGAGGCTGAGATTGCGAAGAACTATCTTTCGGAGGAAGAAGTTGATATGCTTAATCGCATCGTCAACCTCTATCTTGACTTTGCCGAACTTCAGGCAAAGAGCCATGTGCCGATGTATATGAAAGACTGGATTAAGAAACTCGATGATTTCCTTACGCTGTCTGGAAAAGAATTGCTCACTCATACCGGAAGCATATCGGCAGAAGTGGCAAAGCTGAAAGCCGACACTGAGTATGAGAAATTCCGAGAACGCACACAATATCAACTTTCCCCGGTTGAAATCCACTTCATCGAAGCCTTCGAAGCCGAGCAAAAGAAACTCCGAGGAAAGCGATAATACAGAAAGCGTAGAAAATGACTTTGCACTTTTTCTTTACATATTGCATATTTTAAAGCGGAGGATTTCTGTATTACATCTCTTTTGTGTAATTTTGCCTTACAAACTATTGTTTTCCATTATGAAAAAATTCGCAATCCCATTCCTCTTTGCCGCCTGCCTCTTCCTGGCAAGCTGCAGCAACGACGATGAACCTAAGGCGCCGGTCAACGCCATCACACTCAATATGATGAACAGCGACAACGGCAAAACCACTATCGGCGGGTCCGATGTCTACATCAACTCATCCAACAACTTCGTATCGTCGCAATGCGGCATCGTGGACTTGGGACGCAAAGGCAGCCTCACCGCCAACCCCAGCCTGTCGCAAATCGCCCAGGAAGTCGCCGTCACTCCCGGCAATTATTACCAGATTGTTCTGGCTCGCGATGTGCAAATCATCGCCGGCGAGCGCGCATTCCCAATCAATACCAACTATTATTGCGTGCGTGTCGACTCGTGGCTTTACGATGCCGACAGTGAGATTAGCGGCGCCAAGGTGAGATATGCCGAGTGCTTCCCCACCATCTCAATAGAGGTTCTGCCCGAATGGGATACGCTCTTCCCTGCCTACTTAAACTACAACGACGGCATGCAGGTGGCAAATGACACGCACACATTCGCCAAAGGCGTGAAAATCGATCCCAACTACGAAGTGTACGATTTCAACCAATACACCCACTCATCGTTGTATAACAACCTCAAAATCAAAATTCAAGACAACAAAATCACCTTCTCCAATCCCGTCTACTCCAAGGGCGACAAAGTCGAGGTAATTACTTACGTCCGTTACGGCAGCCTCTACACCCGCGTGCACTTCATTGTTTCATAATAATTTGTATTTTTGAGGGGAAATTCGTAATTTTGCGCACTAATTAAGGAATAGTGTACAATAATCTTTTATTACATACGCAATATGTTATCAGCTAAGGAAATACGCGAATCGTTCAAGGATTTCTTCCGCAGCAAGGGCCATCACATCGTGCCGTCGGCTCCGATGGTGATCAAGGATGACCCCACGTTGATGTTCACCAATGCCGGCATGAACCAGTTTAAAGACATCATCCTCGGCAACAAGGCCGCCAAATATCCCCGAGTGGCCGACTCGCAGAAGTGCCTGCGCGTCAGCGGCAAGCACAACGACCTCGAGGAGGTGGGCATGGACACGTACCACCACACGATGTTCGAGATGCTGGGCAACTGGTCGTTTGGCGACTACTTCAAGCATGAGGCCATCGACTGGGCGTGGGAGTACCTCGTGGACGTGTTAAAGCTTGATCCCAACCGCTTGTACGCCACTGTGTTCGAGGGCTCGCCCGAGGAGGGCATAGGCCGTGACGACGAGGCTGCGGGATACTGGGAGAAGCACCTACCAGCTGACCACATCATAAATGGCAACAAGCACGACAATTTCTGGGAAATGGGCGATACCGGTCCCTGCGGTCCCTGCTCTGAGATACACATCGACCTGCGCAGCGACGCCGAGCGCGCCGCCAAGCCCGGCCGCGAACTGGTCAACCATGACCATCCGCAGGTGATAGAGATATGGAACCTCGTGTTCATGCAGTACAACCGCAAGGCCGACGGCAGCCTTGAACCCCTGCCCGCCAAGGTAATCGACACCGGCATGGGATTTGAGCGCCTATGCATGGCCCTGCAAGGCAAGACGTCGAACTACGACACCGACGTGTTCACTCCCCTCATCGGCAAGATAGCCCAACTCTCGGGCAAGAAATACGGCGACGACGCCAAGGTCGACATCGCCATGCGCGTCATCGCCGACCACGTGCGCACCATCGCATTCTCAATCGCCGACTCGCAGCTGCCCGGCAACGCCAAGGCCGGCTACGTCATCCGCCGCATCCTGCGCCGCGCCGTGAGGTACGCCTACACATTCCTCGACCAAAAGGACGCGTTCATGTACCGCCTGGTCGACACCCTCATCGATTCGATGGGCGAGGCATATCCCGAAATAGCCAAGCAGCGCGACCTTATTATTAAGGTAATCAAGGAGGAGGAGGACGCATTCCTGCGCACTCTCGACAACGGCATCCGCCTGCTCGATGGCTCAATCGCAGCTGCAAAGGCTGCCGGCAAGACCGAAATCAGCGGCAAGGAAGCCTTCACGCTCTACGACACTTACGGCTTCCCCCTCGACCTCACCGAACTGATACTCAAAGAGAACGGCATGACTCTCGACCATGCCGAGTTCGACAAAGAGATGGAGGCCCAGAAGACTCGCGCCCGCAATGCAGCCGCTGTCGAGGCCACCGACTGGGTGGTAGTCAACGATGGTGAGCAGGAATTTGTGGGCTATGACCTCGACGAGGTAGAGACCCGCATACTGCGTTACCGCACCGTCAAGCAGAAAGGCAAGGAGTACTGCCAGATTGTGCTCGAAAAGACGCCTTTCTATGCTGAGATGGGCGGCCAGGTCGGCGACAGCGGCGTACTCGTAGGCGAGGATGGCGAGACCATCGAAATCTACGATACTAAGCGCGAAAACGGCATGGGCGTGCACCTGACCCACAAGCTTCCCGCCAACCCCGCTGGCAAGTTCACCGCCAAGATTAACAAAGAGGCAAGGCTTGCCACCTCGTGCAACCACACCGCCACCCACCTGCTCCACGCAGCCCTGCGCGAGGTGCTCGGCACGCACGTCGAGCAGAAAGGCTCGTTCGTCTCGCCCAACGTCCTCCGTTTCGACTTCTCTCATTACCAAAAACTTACCCCCGAAGAAATACGCAAGGTCGAGCATCTGGCCAACCGGCACGTGCGCCAGGCCATAGTCCTCGACGAGCGCCGCTGCGTACCCATTGCCGAGGCCCGCGACATGGGTGCCATGGCCCTCTTCGGCGAGAAATATGGCGACGAGGTTCGCGTCATCAAGTACGGCGACTCCGTCGAACTCTGCGGCGGCACCCACGTGGCCAATACCGGCAACATCGGCATGATCCGCATAATCTCCGAGAGCAGCGTCGCTGCCGGCATCCGCCGCATCGAGGCCATCACCGGCGAAAATGTGGAGCGCGCCATCGACGAAATGACTGACACGGCCAAGCAGATCGGCTCGATGTTCAACAACGCTCCCGACCTGGTAGCCGCCCTCAAAAAGTCAATTGAAGAGAGCGCCGACATGCGCAAGCAGCTCGACGAATACTTCAACGAGCGCATCGCCAACCTCAGCAAGGAAGTTCTCGAAAAAGCCACTATCATCAAAGGCATAAAGGTGGCCATGATGGTTGGAGTACGCCTCCCCGACGTGGTGAAGAATGTGGCGTTTACAGTACGCGCGCTTTCGCCCGAGCATACAGCCTTCATCGCTGCCACAGTCGATCCCGCCGGCAAGCCGCTGATCACCGTCATGCTCACCGAGGACGTGGTCAAGGCTGGCATGAACGCATCGCAAATGGCCCGCGAGGCCGCCAAGGCCATCAAGGGCGGCGGCGGCGGCCAGCCCGGATTCGCCCAGGCCGGCGGTAAGGATGCCAGTGGTATTTCCCTGGCCATGGACTCCCTGAAAGCCGCATTCGAAAAATAAGAGAGATGAACGACTACTACGAGGTGCGGTTTGACCTCACCCCCTGCACAGAGGACGCCACCGACCTGCTGGCGGCCATGCTCGGCGACATCGGGTACGAAAGTTTCGTGCCCGATGCCGACGGCCTGTCGGCCTACGTGCAAGCCGGACTATACGATGCCAAGGCTATTGATGAAATCGTGCTCAATTTCCCGTTCGACCTGCTCATCACCAGCCACTCTACCCTTGTTCCCGGCCGCGATTGGAACGAAGAGTGGGAAAAGCACTACTTCCAGCCCATCGTAGTCAACCGCCAGGGCAAGCCCGGAGTGGTGATACACAGTTCGTTCCACACCGACTTTCCCGCCGCGCCTTACGACATAGTCATCGACCCCAAGATGGCATTCGGCACCGGACACCACGCCACCACATCTCAAATTATCGGTCTGATCCTCGACTTATCCCTCCAAGGCAAGAGCGTAATCGACATGGGCACCGGCACAGGCATCCTCGCCATCCTGGCCGCCATGCGCGGCGCTTCGCCCGTAAACGCCATCGAGATTGACGCTTGCGCCTATGAGAACGCGGTAGAGAATGCCTCGGTCAACGGCCACCCCGAGGTGCGCCTCATCCACGGCGACGCTTCAGCCCTGGCCGCGCTCGACCCCGCCGACTTCTTCATCGCCAACATCAACCGCAACATAATCACCGCCGACCTGCCCGCCTACGCCCGGGCGTTGAAGCAGGGCGGACTGATGATACTCAGCGGCTTTTACGACCACGACATCCCCGTGGTTTGCGCCGCTGCCGAGCCCCTGGGCCTGCGCTTCGAGAAAGCCACAGCAATGCGCAGCGACGCTGACACACCCGTCAACGTAAATATTGACCAATTAGCATCTCTACCATCTGCAGCCGCGCCCGACCTGGGCCGCTACGGCGCAGTCGAGGCCGCTGCCCCCGATGCGGCATGGGCCTGCCTAATACTCAAAAAGATATGATCAAGAGACTACTGTTGGCCATCATCGCCATCGCCGCCTGCTGCTGCGCCGCGAACGCGCAGTCTAGCAATCCTCTGCGATTCGCTTGGGGCGCGTCGCTGGCCACCTCAATCGACATGACCGAAGGCGACATGTCGAATATCGGCATTGATGCATACGCCGGCATAAAGGCGCCCGGAGTGCAGATACTTGGCGTAGGCGCAGGCATGACGGCCCCCGTCACCAACGCGCTGCGATCAATCCCACTTTTCATCATAGCCCGCACCAACTTCCGCACGCGCCCCACCCTGCTGTTTATGGACGCACGCGCCGGCGTAGCGATCAAC
>CAMWUM010000099.1 GCA_947177435.1 uncultured Muribaculaceae bacterium | reverse complement strand
GCTATAAGCAAGAATTTATTAATCTCGTAAAATCTCGACTAATCTTGATTAATCTCGAATATAAAATCAACTAAAAATACGACTATGATTACCCGCCAGCAAGAAATGGCTCTCGAGAAGGTGAGCCCGTTTGAAATCAAGAATACGCTAATCAGCATGGCATCTGCCGAGGCGCAAAAGTCGACCGCAACCCTGCTCAACGCCGGCCGAGGCAACCCCAACTGGATTGCCACCGAGCCTCGCGAGGCTTTCTTCCTCCTGGGCCAGTTCGCCATGCAGGAATGCCGCCGCGTCTACGACAACCCCGTCGGCATCGCCGGCATTCCGTCGCCCGACGGCATCGGCAAGCGGTTTGAGGACTTCCTCGCCGCCAACTCCTCGGCTCCCGGCGCCAAGCTGCTGAAAGACACCTTCGACTACATCATCAAGCGCCACGGCGCCAACCCCGACGACCTGGCACACGAATGGGCCGAGGGCATCATGGGCGACCAGTACCCCACCCCCGACCGCATACTGCGCCACACCGAGGAGATCGTGATGGACTACCTGGAGGTGGCCATGGGCGGCATCGAGACGGGCAAAAGCAAAGACTATCCCGTGGATTCGTGGAAACTCTTCGCCACCGAGGGCAGCACCGCCGGCATGTGCTACGTATTCGCAAGCCTGCAGGCCAACAAGCTTATGGCCCAGGGCGACGGACTGGCCCTGCTCACCCCTATCTTCACCCCCTATCTCGAGATTCCCGAACTGGCGAGGTTCAATTTCAAAGTCACAGAAATCAGCGCCAACAAGGTGGAAAAGGACGGCTACCACACCTGGCAGTACCCCGACGAGGAAATCAACAAGCTGCGTGACAAGTCAATCAAGGCCGTGTGCATCGTCAACCCCAGCAACCCGCCATCCTACACATTCTCGCAGCACACGCTCGATCTGCTCGTCGACATCGTCAAGAACGACAACCCTGAGCTGATGATCATCACCGACGACGTATACGGCACGTTCGTCGAAGGCTTCAAGTCGCTGATGTACGTGCTGCCCTACAACACTATGTGCCTCTACTCGTTCTCGAAATACTTCGGCGCCACCGGTTGGCGCGCAGCCGTCGTAGCCATCAACGACCACAACATCTTCGACGACAAGCTTCACGCCTTGCCCGCAGCCGACAAGGCTCTGCTGTACAAGCGCTACTCGTCGCTCACGCCCGACCCCGACAACATGTTCTTCATTGACCGCATGGTGGCCGACAGCCGCATGGTAGCCCTCAACCACACCGCCGGACTATCCACCCCGGTGCAGATACAGATGTCGCTTTTCTCCTCGTTCGCGCTGCTCAACTACCTCAACGACGGCAACACCTTCCAGGACGAGATGCGCAAAATCATCACCTCACGCCTCGAAGCCATGTGGCAGACCACCGGCTTCACCCTCGTGCCCGACCCGCTGCGCGCAGGCTACTACTCCGAAATAGACATAATGGTGTGGGCCAAGAAGTTCTACGGCGATGACTTCGCCCAGTACCTGCAGAAAAATTACGAGCCGCTCGACTTCGTGATGCGCCTGGCCTCAGAGACGGCCGTGGTGCTCCTCAACGGCGACGGATTCGCAGGCCCGGCATGGTCAGTGCGCGCGTCGCTGGCCAATCTCAAGCGCGCCGACTACCTGCAGATAGGCACCGCCATCCGCAAAATCCTCGACGAATACCACGCCCTCTACCTCAAGCAAACCAAGCAGTCATAGTTCTCCTCTTTTCTCTCATAGGCGGCGCTCCCAGGCGCCGCTTTTTTATGCCTAAACAATTAGCAAAGAGCCATTTTAAGACCACCCTCTACTTCCAAGTTGACATGAAGCCCAAGAGCCTTGAATGCTCTGGTCACGGTAGAAAGATTGAATGTGTGACCGCTCTCGATACGTGATACTTGGGCTTTCTTTATGCCCATTAGTTCTCCGAGCTCTTCCTGAGTTAAATTTTTGTTCTTTCGAGCCAGTCTTATTGCTTCGCCGATATGGTATGCGCTGATTTCTTCGTTAACGGATTCTTCAAAAGCATCGCGGCGAGGAGTACCTATTGCCCCGAGATACTTATCTTCAAGGCTCTCAATAGAGGTGTATTCAATTTGTGCCATTTCCTTACTTATTTTTATTGTCAAACCATTCTTTTCGCAACGCATTAGCCTTATCCTTGTCCCGTTGTGGCGTTTTCTGTGACTTTTTTGCAAGACCATGCGTAGCTATAACAAGAGTTTCGCCGTCATTGTCCCAAAAGGCAAATAATCGGTAAGCCATACCCATATAGGCTGTACGAAATTCCCAGATTTCGGTATCAATCTTTTTGAATAACTCCGGATCTTTTACGCCAAAGCGGACCTTGCGGATGTTATAGAGTACCTTCTCCCTAGCCTTGTCCGGGAGATTGTCCAGAAATTCTATTGCATCTTTAAGCGCAATAAGCCTGAATAGGGGTGTATCCATATCTTTTGAGTTGTCCCGCAAAGTTAGCGAAAAGTTTACAATATACGAAACATATTTGTTGGTTTTTTATTCATTCTCCGTTATTTTTTTTTGAAAATTTGTGTTCGATAGACAAATAGGTAATTACGATTACCGATTCAGATACCGGCTAGCTTTGGCAAAAAGAAGCCAATTGTCAGAATAGGGGGGATGATTAATCAAATATCAACACATTGGTATTGATAGGAATTAGTATTTTTGCGGAAAATATCTTGAAAAACAATGAAAACATTTGCAAATCTGCGTATAGCTCTGACTGCTTTGGCATTATCCTCCGTTTCTACTGTTTTTGCGGGAGTAAAGCCGGATGACCTGCGAGTCAACCATCTTACCTCACCGCTGGGCATCGACCAGACACCGGTGTTCAGCTGGAAAATTTCAGACGGCCAGTCCGCCTATCAGATTGAGGTGACTGACGATGGCGGCGAGGCGGTATGGGACTCGGGAAAGATTGACGCGGACACGCCTTTTGGCATCCGCTATGAGGGCAGCCCCCTGCAATCAAGCCACAAGTACAGCTGGCGAGTGCGCGTCTGGGATGCCGACGGCACGGAAAGCCCGTGGAGCGATGCCGGTTGGTTTGAGACGGCCCTGCTTGACAACTCGGAGTGGCAAGCCCGCTGGATAGAGGAGGGCGACGAGTCGTCATGCTCTGTTACATACGACCTCGGCAAAAAGGTGAATGCAAGATATGTGCGAATTCATGCCACGCGCCTCGGCCTGCCGGTCAAGGGCGAGAGTAACTATCGACTGCAGCTGTCGGAGATGCAGGTGTTTGATGGCGACAATGTGATATCGCAAGGAAAGCCAGTAACCAATTCGGCCGCGGAGACATACAGCACGCAGTGGCAAAACGAATACCTTACTGACGGCATTATCGTGCCTACAAACAACAACTACCTGGGCATTACAAGCAAAGCGTTTGGCTCGGCCTCATCCACCGTCGACTTCACCATCGACCTTGGCCAGGATATGACTTTTGACAAGATTGTGATTTATCCCCGCCAAGACACTCCGTCGGCCTCCAACAGCAAGCTCGTAGCCAACTATCCGGCTGACTACAGCATCATTTCTATCGACGCATCAGGCCAGGAATCGGTGCTTGCCGCTGAGAACGGCTATCCGGCACCGGCTATGTCGTCGGCGCCTGAGAAGAATCCTGGAGCGGTGGTGTTCGCCAAAAACTATGATTTGCAGAAGAAAGTGCGCCGAGCCCGCGCCTATGCGTCCGGCCTGGGCGTGTTCTCGCTCGAGGTCAACGGAGAAAAGGTGACCGACAATGTGCTCGAGCCACTTCAGACCGACTATGGCAAAAGCGTGATATACTCCACATACGACATCACCGACCGCATCGGAGCCGACGGCCAACTGCGCTTTGCCGCCACTGTCGCCGGGGCTATGTATGACAATCCGGCCACAGAGCGCTATTCGAAGATTAACACGATATACGGACGCAAACGCTTCATCATGCAGGTGCTGCTTGAGTATGAGGACGGCACGTCAGAGATACTTGCCACGGACGGCAGCTGGCTCGTATCGCCCTCGCCCACGGTATTCGCTTCGTGGTATGGCGGCGAGGACTTCGACGCCACATTCGACGCTTACAACTGGAGCCCGGTCCGCGAATGCGCCACCGAGGTCGGCGCGCTGCAGGCCCGCTTCTCGCCTGCGCTCAAAGTGGTCGAGCAATGGAAAGCAGACAAAGTATGGAAACTTGCCGATGGCTCGTATATTGTCGACTTCGGCACAAACTTTGCCGGCACCTACCGATTTGCTTTGAAGGGCGACAAAGGCAGCAAGATAACCATTTATCCCTGCGAGGCGCTGTCGGCCAAGGGCGGACATGGCCAGACCAACGGCAGCTGCGGCACGCCCATATATGACTGCTATACCTTCGCCGGCAATGGCGACAAGGAGACGTGGGGCCCGGAATTTGTTTACCATGGATTCCGCTACCTACAGATCTTCGGCCTCGACAAGTACGAGCCTACGGCCGACGACTTCACTGCATGCGTGATAAGCTCTGACGTGGCCAAGACCGGCGCATTCGAGTGCAGCAATCCACTCCTCAACACAATACACAAAATCACCCTCAGAGCCATTGACTCAAACCTCTTCAGCACCATGACCGACTGCCCGCACCGCGAGAAGCTCGGATGGATGGAGGTGCCCGGCCTGCTCTACAATACCCTGGCGTACAATTACGACATCGCATCCTGGGCCACGAAGATATGCTACGACTGCCGCGTAGGCCAGCACGCCAACGGCTATGTGCCCGGCGTACTGCCTGAGTATCCAGATTTCGGCGAGTACTGGCTTGGCGATCCCTCGTGGGGCGGCACGGCCATCATGATGCCTTACCGCCACTACCTCAACCATGGCGACAAGTCGATAATAACCGACAACTACGCAATGATGAAGCGACTGATGGACTACTACGAAACCAAGGTCGCCAACGGCTTGCTCTCAATCAACAGCCTCGGTGACTGGGGCGCCTACGATAAGTCAACGTCAGTGCAGTTTGTGCACAACTGCGTGTACTACGGGCTGGCCAGCGCCATGGCCGAGATGGCCGAGGCAATCGGCGAGGATGAGGATGCCGAGGCTTTCAAGGCTATTGCCGCCAGGGTGAAGGAAAAGACCAACGCCAAGTACTACGCTAACGGCGTATACGACAAAGGCACCCAGGCCGATTACGCCCTGCCGCTGCATTTCGGATTGGTGGATGACGCCAACAAGGCCGACGTAGCCGCCCGCATGGCGCAGGCTGTAATCGCCAACAACGGGCACCTGAGCACCGGCGAAATCGCATTGCGCCCGCTCATCCTTTCGCTCTGCGAATATGGCTACGGCGACCTGGCTATGGAGATGCTTACCAAGACGGAATATCCCGGCTACGGATATTTCGTCGAGCAAGGCGCCACTTCGCTGCCTGAGCACTGGAACATGGACACCTCGGCATCATCACAAAACCACTGCATGATGGGCCACATAGAGGAATGGTTCTATTCCGTGCTGGCCGGCATACGCCCCCTCACTCCCGCTTTCCAGACGTTTGAAATCAATCCATTCTTCAGCGACAAACTCGACTATGCCGGTGCAAAAGTCGCCACGCCTTTCGGCGACATCTCGTCGCGCTGGGAACGCACCGACGGAAAGATAAGCCTAAACGTTGAGGTGCCGGGCGGCACCCAAGCCACAATAATCCTCCCTGCCTCTGATATTGTCAGCGTCAACGGGATGAGACTGACCGCCGAGTCAATGCCCAAAGGCATCGAGGCTGTCGATTTTGACAAAGATGCCACGATTATCTCAGCCACGCAAGGCTCGTACATCATCGAGTTTGACGATACGGCCTCCGCAATCGCATACGCCACCGCAGACAACAACCGGCTTATGGTAACTCCCGTGCCGCCGGACATGATACGCGTGGCAAGCGACAAGGACTGCAAGCTCAATGTGTCAGGCATCGACGGCATGCTCTTAACCACCATAGAGGTGACCAGAGGAGAGAAACTTTATAAAGTTGACGGCTTTGGCAAGATATTAATTATCGGAGGAAAAAAAATAATGTTGTAAAAATAGCCGCAAGCGGATATTTATTGCTACCTTTGTATTATGGATGCAATAAAATATCTGCTAGCCAACGAACGCGACCAACAATGGGGCCTCTCCGTAAGCTCCATTGGCACCGAACGCTTCGGACCCGGAGACGCCTACCCATCGGAAAGGCATTCCGGGTCCTATCAGTTCAGACCAAAAGGCGGACGCGTTTTTGACGAGTACCAACTGATCTACATCTCCGAGGGCGAGGGCTTTTTTGAGTCAGCCTCGGTCACCCGCACAAGAATTGTCGCCGGCACCATGTTTCTGCTCTTTCCCGACGAATGGCACACCTTCTCGCCCAGCGCCTCCACCGGCTGGACGCAGTACTGGATAGGATTCAAAGGCCCCAATATTGACCTCAGGGTTAAGAACCGATTTCTGAGCAAAGAATCGCCAATCTTCCACGTCGGCGTCAACGATACGATAATAAAACTGTACAGCGAGGCCATCGAGGCCGTCCGCCAGGAAGTCTCCTGCTTTCAGCTGCTGCTCGCCGGGATTGTCAACCACCTTATAGGCCTGGCGTATGTGCTTGACCGCAACCGGCGCTTCGAAGAGACAAACGCCAACGTGGCCGACAAAATTCAAAAGGC
The DNA here is from genome assembly GCA_947177435.1 of uncultured Muribaculaceae bacterium. Taxonomy (GTDB): domain Bacteria; phylum Bacteroidota; class Bacteroidia; order Bacteroidales; family Muribaculaceae; genus CAG-873. The sequence goes on along the minus strand of CAMWUM010000099.1, from coordinate 276 downwards.
AAAAGTCATGATGCTCGAATCGCTCAACGAGCCTGTCGAACTTGAGGAAATAGCCTCGCGCGTGGGTATGAGCTACTCGTCATTCCGGCTGCGTTTCCGCGAGTACACAGGCAGCGCCCCGGCCACATACCAAAGGAATCTCAAAATGGAGCGAGCGATGGAACTACTCACAAGAACCAACCTGTCAGTAAAAGAAATCGCCTACACCCTCAATTTCAAATCGCCCGAATATTTCACAATCCAATTCAAGAAAACATTCGGCAGAGTCCCGTCAGA
>CAMWUM010000098.1 GCA_947177435.1 uncultured Muribaculaceae bacterium | reverse complement strand
CCCCTATCCCAACCCAAGCCGAAGAGGAGGAAGTTTGTTGAGGAATGCACATCACCTGTGAGAAAGACTCCCTGCTGGCCTCCGTCAGCAAGGAAATTGTATATTATGACGACGAAGAACTCGACGCCTATGTCGGCCGTGCTGCCGATGCTTATGACGACGAAGAAATCGAAGTCTTCCGCGACGTGCTCCTCACCCTCCTGCCCCACGACATAGCCGGATGGGCCCGCAGCCTCCAGCTGCGCGGCATCGAGCTCCCCGATTCTGTAAAGGAAGAATTATTGCTAATAGTCAGTGAGGCCCGGTCAAATCAAAACACAAAAGATAATGCTTGACATACTGCAATATCCGTTTTTTTGGCGCGCTTTGATCGGTGTGCTGTTGATTAGCGTGGCTGCCGCTATGATAGGCACCTACATCATCTCGCGCCGCATGGTGGCCATCTCGGGCGGTATCACCCACGCCTGCTTCGGCGGCCTGGGCCTGGGCTACTTCCTGGGCGTCAGCCCCGTGCTTATGGCCGCGGGCTTCGCCGTGGTATCGTCGGTAGGCGTTGAGTGGATGTCGACCCGCTGGCGCGTACGCGAGGATTCAGCCATCGCCGTCATCTGGGCCGTGGGTATGGCCGTGGGCGTGCTGTTCATGTTCCTCACGCCCGGATACGTGCCCGAACTCAACTCGTTCCTCTTCGGTAACGTGCTCACCATTACTACTTCCGACATTATCGCCTTTGCCGTCTTCACGGTGGTGCTCATAGCCTTCTTCGCCATCTTCTTCCGCCACATCGTGGCCTGCGCCTTCGACCGCGACTTCGCCAAGGTGATGGGCTTGCCCGTGCGCCTGGTCAACTACACTATGACCGTTCTCGTGGCCGTCTGCATCGTTCTGACCATCAGGCTGGTGGGTGTAATGCTACTGATGTCGATGATGTCGCTGCCGATGATGTCGGCCGAGCTCTGGTGCCGCCGCTTCAAGACCATGATGTTTGCTTCGGTAGCCATCTCGATGTTCTGCAGCGTAGGCGGCCTCCTTGTAGCCACATTCGTCGACGTCCCCTGCTCGGCCCTCATCGTCATCATCATGGTAGCCCTCTACGCCATAATGAAAGCCCTCACAACATTAAAAATTAGAAAATAGTAATGGACTCATTAGCCATAATTCAGAATAAAATTCTTGATATTCGCGGTCAAAAGGTTATTCTTGATCGTGATATAGCAGCGATGTATGGAGTTGAGACTAAGGTATTAAAGCAAGCTGTAAGGCGTAATATTGAAAGATTTCCGATTGATTTCATGTTCGAGCTTGATGCAGAGGAATTTGAGAATTGGAGGTCACAATTTGTGATTTCCAATTCAGATAAAATGGGTCTTCGTCACCGACCTTTTGCTTTTACTGAACTTGGAGTGGCAATGCTAAGCAGTGTTTTGCGTACACCAACTGCCATCCAAGTAAATATGTCCATTATGAGAGCATTTGTCGCAATGCGGCAAATGCTCACTGACGCTAAGGCTAATCCAATTGCCTTGCTGGAGAGAAAGGTGGAGGATTTATCAAAGTATGTTGAAGATATTCTCACAGACGTCAACGAGGTTAATGAAGATACACGGATGCAATTAGATCTGATAAACGAAGCTATTGCTGAACTCCAAGTTAAACATAGAAGTTGTCACGATCGCAAAAGAATTGGTTTTACCGCGGGGGATTGAAAAATGGAGGACACAATTTGTGTCCTCCATTTTCAAATGATATAACCAATAAATTTATTAAGGCAGTGTAATTAATTCATTTTTTTATCGTAATTTTGCATTGGATTATCTTTTCTAAATTAGTTAAATGCGCATCGATATACTCACCGTGTTGCCCGAAATGGTCGAAGGGCCCCTCAACTGCTCTATCCTCAAGCGCGCGCAGGCCAAGGGCCTGGCCCAACTCGTGGTGCACAACCTTCGCGATTACACCACTAACAAGCACCGCAAGGTCGACGACTACCCCTTCGGCGGCGACGCCGGCATGGTGATGCAGGTTGAGCCCGTCGACCGCTGCATCGCCGCTCTCAAGGCCGAACGTCACTACGACGAGGTGATATTCACCGCCCCCGATGGCGAGACGTTCAACCAGCGCATCGCCAACAGCCTCTCGCTGCTCGACAATATCATCATCCTCTGCGGTCATTACAAGGGAGTAGACTACCGCATACGCGAGCACCTCATCACCCGTGAAATATCAATCGGCGATTACGTGCTCACCGGCGGCGAGATACCGGCCGTGGCCATCGCCGACGCCGTGGTGCGCTTGCTGCCCGGGGCCATTGGCGACGAACAGAGCGCCCTCAGCGACTCGTTTCAAGACAATCTGCTCGAGCCCCCTATATACACCCGCCCGGCCAATTACAACGGCTGGGAGGTGCCCCAGGTGCTTCTGTCGGGCCACCAGGCCAACATCGACAAATGGAAATACGAGCAGGCTCTCGAGCGCACCCGCCTCCGCCGTCCCGACTTGCTGTAATTCCCTACCTTCGTCTTTTGCAAAGCCGCTTGCGGCGTCCGACAAAAAAATGAAGCATCTCGCCCTCCTCGCCTTGGCCATGCTGGCTATAGCTGCCGGCTGCAAATCCGGAGCGGATCGGAGCGCTGTGGCCGTCATTCCCCAGGCCGATACCGACAGCGTCGCCTCCCCTGCCCTGCCCGACACGCTGTCAATCGCCCTGGCCGGCGACATAATGATGGGCACCACCTTCCCCGACTCGCTTGCAGGCCTGTACCTGCCTCCCAATGGCGGCCGAGAAGTTTTCGCCGACGCCGCTCCCATATTCCGTAGTTGCGACGTGGCCTGTGCCAATCTCGAGGGCGTATTCATGGCCCCCGGCGGTACTCCACGTCCGATGACGAACCCCAAGACGTACTTCATATTCCGTATGCCGCCCGAGTATGCCGGCCTGCTCGTCGACGCCGGCATTGATTTCGTGTCTATCGCCAGCAATCACACCAACGACCTCACCGACGGCGGCCGCGAATCCACTCGCCGCATACTCGACTCCGTGGGCGTCGCCTACGCCGGCCACAAAGGCATCTGCGAGAGCGTGGTGCTCGAGCGCGCCGGCCGCAAGATGGGCATCGCCGCCTTTGGCCATGCCGACAATACGCTCCACCTGTGGGAGTACGACGACGTGCACCGTATCGTTAGCCAACTCGACAGCGTGGCCGACATCGTAATCGTGTCGTTCCATGGCGGCGCTGAGGGCACTGACTACACCCATGTGCCATTTGAACAAGAGACCTACGTGGGCGAAAATCGCGGCAACGTGGCCGAGTTTGCCCGCCTGTGTGTCGACTGCGGTGCCGACGTGGTGTATGGCCACGGCCCTCACGTCACCCGCGGGCTCGAGCTTTACCGCGACCGTCTCATCGCATACAGCCTCGGCAACTTCTGCACGCCCGTGCGCCTGGGTATCGGCGGCCTGTGCGGCCATGCCCCGCTGGTGACCGTCAACGTCGACAGCCAAGGCCGCTTCCTGTCGGGCAAGATACATTCGATGATACAAAGGCACGGGCTCGGCCCGTGCATCGACACAGCCCACGCCGTAGCCGCCCAGATGGCCGCCCTCAGCAGGGCCGACTTCCCGGCATCCCAATTGCAAATATCCGCTGACGGCACCCTCAGCAGCGCGCAATAAAGTTAAATCCGGCGAATTAGAGTTAACGGGCACAATATTAGCCCCGGAGGCCGCGTAATTATTGCGTGGCCTTTGGCCATCCAATAACTCCGATTAATTCTAATAACTCTAATAATCGCTATGAAAATCATCAAAACCTTAGCTGCAAGCGTCGCAGTCGTGGCAGTGGCCATGTGCGCTGTCTCCATGGTATCGAGCCGCATCTCATCAGCCCCCGCCGGCCAGGAAGAGTTCATCACAGCTGCCGAGAGCGCCATCAACGGCGTTGTGTCCGTCAAATGCTACGCATCCTCTACGCCGCAGTATTACTCTTACGACGATCCGTTTATGGAATTTTTCTTTGGCGGAGCCCCTCAGCGGCGGCAGCAGCAGCAAGAGCCTCAGGAGCGCCCGCTCGGACTCGGTTCGGGCGTCATCATCAGCACTGACGGCTACATTGTCACCAACAACCACGTGATTGACGGCGCCGACCGCCTCGAAGTCACTCTCAACGACAACCGCTGCTTCGAGGCCGAAGTCATAGGTTCTGACCCCGCCACCGACCTGGCTCTCATCAAGATTGAGGCCGACGACCTGCACCCCATCAAGATGGGCGACAGCGAGGATCTGCGCGTCGGTGAGTGGGTGCTCGCCGTGGGCAATCCCTTCGGGTTCACATCCACCGTCACATCGGGCATCGTCAGCGCCAAGGGCCGCAACATCTCCGCCTCTACCCAGCACCGCGCAGGCGCAAGCATCGAGTCGTACATTCAGACCGACGCTGCCCTCAACGCCGGCAACTCTGGCGGCGCACTGGTCAACCTCGACGGCGAACTCGTCGGCATCAACACCGCCATCTATTCGCAGACTGGCAACTACGCCGGATGCTCGTTTGCCATCCCCACCTCGATTGTCAGCAAGGTAGTGGCCGACATCCAGGATTACGGCACCGTGCAGCGTGCACGCCTCGGCATCGAGTTTGTCGAGCTTACTCCTGAAATCATCCGCGAGGAGGGCATCGAGGGCGTCAATGCAGGCATCTACGTGGCCCGCGTACACCGCCGCACTGCTGCCAAGGAGGCCGGCCTGGACGAGGGTGACGTGATCACCTCGATCAACGGCCACCCCACCCACAACATCGCCCAGATCCAAGAGGCGATGGCCAAGTGCAGCCCCGGTCAGAAAGCCACCATCGAGTATTACCGCGACGGCACCCCGCTCACCAGCACCGTCACCCTCCGCTCCGACGAGCAGGCTTCACGCTAACAAAAAAAACCGCGCCACGGCGCGGTTTTTTTGTTTTATTGAGAAATTTTTGAAAAAAAACACAAAAAAATTTGGTGGAATAGAAAAAAGGGCGTAACTTTGCACTGCTTTTAGCAAGGAGACGGGCGCTTAGCTCAGCTGGTTCAGAGCGTCTGCCTTACAAGCAGAGGGTCGGGGGTTCGAATCCCTCAGCGCCCACCCACCGAAGACACTGCCCAAAGCAGTGCCTTTTCTTTTTATATCTATGCATAAAAACTCATTGATAATTAGTGCAGTAGCGACAGCCGCCACACTGGCTGGCTGCTCCGGCGGCTCCCCTGCTAAGGGGTTTGTCGAAAGTTGCGACTCGCTCTTCGAGGCCAGATACGCCGATGCTTTGGTCGGGGCCGCTCCGGGCGGCGCCGTGCTTATCGCCAAGGGCGACAGCATCATTTATGAGCGATACTTCGGCCTGGCCGACATGGTCACGGGCGAACCCGTGGATGAGAACACCCTCTTCAACATCGCCTCGGTGTCCAAGCAGTTCACTGTTGCGGCCCTGCTGCAGCAGGACGTGAGCATGGACGAGCCTGCCTCCGCCTATTTCAGCTACCCGCAGGAGTTTTGGAGCCGCGTCACGCTCGGCCACCTCGCCAGTCACTCCTCCGGCATACCAGACGCTCGCGACCGCAGTGACCGCCAGCGCTGCGTATATGCCGACGAGGAGCAGTCCGTGGCCTATTTCCCCGAGGTAGACTCTACCCTATTTGAGCCTGGCACGGCCTACGACTATCTCAACCCGTCATTCATCCTGCTGGCCAAGGTGGTGGAGCAAAAATCCGGCCAGGATTTCTACGAATATATGCGTCGAAGCGTGTTTAAGCCCGCGGGTATGGCATCCACCGTCTATTTCAGCCCCGACGGCATGCCTGCGCACACGGCCCATGGATACGCTCCTGACGGCCAAGGAGGCTGGATGGAGTACGACTACGGCGAGGAGACTTTCTTCGCCACACGGCCCGATGGAGGCATCTACAGCACGGCTCGCGATATGCTGCGCTGGGAGCGTGCCTTGGCCGAAGGCCGCGTGCTCACCCCCGAGCGTCTGGCCCTCGCCTATTCGCCCCATGTCGACGTGTCCGCCAGCCCCTACTGCGACTACCAGCGCCGCCCCAACACGTGGTACGGCTACGGCTGGTTCGTCGAGCGCCAGCCCGGCCTCCCCGAAAAGGTGTACCACACGGGCGACAATGGCGGTTTCCAGGCCTACGTGGCCAAATACCCCTCCGCCGACATCTCCATCATCGTCCTCGAAAACCGCCACGACCGCGACCGCTGGCAAATGGCCCAGGCCATCGACTCCCTCCTTTTCCGCTAACAAATCAAGATTTTTTTAGCCTGCTCAGGTGTGTTGGGGTAATGTTGAGGAATGAGGCGATGTCTTTGAGCGAGAAGAATGACAAAATGTCGTTGTATTTTTCAATCAGTTCGTCATACCGCTCTTGCCCCGACATTGTGTGCAGATTGATATACCGGTCATACACAGTGCCAAACAGGGCTATGCTGGTTTCCGCCACCATCCTGTACAGTTCGGAATCCGATTGCATGCGCCGCCCTATCTCGCTTGCCGGCACGCAATAAATCTCGCACGGGGTGACAGCGACAATCGAAACGCGTGACTTTCTGCCGTACACAGAGTTGGGGAAATCCGCCACAAATCCGCCGGCGAACTCCAGCCCGACAACGCTTTCCGAGCCGTCTGCCGAATATGCCACATATTTCAGTGTGCCCGAAAGGATGTGTCCAATGTACTTTCCGACCCGTCCTTGCTCAACGAACAAGTCGCCTTTGTCGTAAGTATGCAGTTCGCCGGTCTCGACACAAAGGTCGCGCCAGAAATCGCTGTCGATGTTCTCGTAATACGTGTTGAAGTTAGAGGCGTTCACTAAGCCGTTGATGTTTAATGCACCAGCAGGCTCAGATCTGGCTAATAGAAAAAGAAAACGTGAGCCTACTATGCCACGTCCTAATTGGAGGCCCTGAGAAAGCCATGTGTACGGATATAACAATAGATGCCCACGCATATGCGCGTGAGAACCACTATGCCATCC
>CAMWUM010000097.1 GCA_947177435.1 uncultured Muribaculaceae bacterium | reverse complement strand
CGCATATGCGCGTGAGAACCACTATGCCATCCTTGTACACATTTGAAAATTTCTCAGGTTTCCAATTACAAGACGAGCATAACGCTTCTTATTTGCCAAAATGTCTTTGGATAGGCTGCTGCCTTTCCACTGGCAAAGATACAAAAAAAATCTTACACTCCCGATGTTGCCTAATAAAAATTAGGGGAAGGCGACGTCGAAGTGCTGGGGAGTGAGGCCGGGGAATGGGAGGGCGATGAGGGTGCCGGAGCGGTTGGAGAAGGTCTGGCCGTGGGCCGATGAGTCGATGGCAGCGCACAGGGCGGCGCGGTCGGCTTTGGTGCAGTTGGTGATGTAAACGGCTGAGCCTTGGCTGATTGCGGCCACAGCCTCCCCCACTCCGCCGCGGGCGTCGGCCACGGCCAGGCTGACTTGGTCGAGGCCTGTCCACGGTGAGGCTTTGCGTTTGTCTTTGGGTGGGCATGCCATAGTGGCCGGGCGGGCGTCGGCGCTGCCGAGCGCGGTGATTTGGCCTGGCTGCAGCCACGCAGCCAGGCGGTAGAGCAGCCGCTGGTCTTTGCGCAGGCTGGTATAGTCGTAATATGGCGTTTTCTCGCACAGGCAATCTTTTATAAACCTGAACGCCAACGGCGAATGCACGCCGAATCCGCGCTTGTGCCTATGCCTCGCCAGCCATCCCATGCTTACTTTTTGTCTTTTTCCTCCTCCTTGCGGATGAATGCCATGAATATGCCCATGAGCAGCATCAGGTATACGAGCGTGGAGCAGGCGTAGGCCACGGCTCCGGTGGTGCCCATCGAGTCGGGGTCGAAGGTCATTACCAGTTCGTGCTTGCCGGCAGGCAGGCGCACGGCACGCAGTACGTAGTCCGCGCGGCCGATTTCAACGGGTTGGCCGTCGATGGTGGCTTTCCATCCCCAGGGGAAGTAAACCTCTGAGAACACGCCCACGCCTCCGCGCTTCGATTCGGTGGTATAGGTCAGCGTGTTGGGCGTGTACTTAGTGAGGGTGATTCTGTCGGTGCTGTCTACCGGCTCGGCCTGTCCGAGCATTGATTCGAATTTCTTGTCGGCCACGGCGCTGGTGGCGGTGTTGAGGCCGTCGGCCAGCATGCCGAACTCAGCGTCGGCGCCGTCGACGTAGGTGAGCGTGTCGACAAACCAGCCGTTGCCGAGCGCCTGATCGTTGACGAAGTAGGGCATCGAGGGCTGGCCGGTGATTACGTGCTTGGCGTTGAGCATGTTGATGACGTTAGGCTGGAGCAGGGCGCCCGACTTCACCAGGTCGTCATAGCGGCTGAGCTTTGCCGAGTGGTATCCGCCGAGAGTCTTGTGGCGGTATGAGCGGTTAGGCGACTGCAAGCCCGGCACGTCGAGCACACGGTAATGCAAGTCGGTGTCTTGCAGGATGATATTGTCATAAGCGTCGGACGCGAGCGCGGCGGGGATGTCGGCTTCATCGTCGAAGATGGAGCGCTGTACGAAACTGTCGTGCGAGACGTAGCGCTTGTCGACGGCGAAGAGGTCGGCCAGCACGAGCAGGCCGATGCCTACCGATGCCAGCACGCCGAACGTGCGGCGGTCTTTGCGGCGCAGGTAGGCCCACAGCAGCGCGCCGCCCAGGGCGATGAATATGAACGAGTGCCAGGCGTCGGCGCGCACCATGCCATGGCGCAGCGAAGTGAGCGTATCGACGAGCGAATTGTAATTCTCAGGGTAGATTTGCCTTACCTGGTCGAGCAAGTACTGGTCGGAGGTGGTGATTACCGAGCCAAACACGCCCGGAGCAATCATAGCCACCAGGCAGACGAGCAGGCAGAAACCGAACGACACGTACAGCCCCTTAGTCAGTGCCTTGGCGCGTTTATCGTCGGGTTTGTCGGCAGGTGCGGCCACGAACTCGAAGCCGTCGCCCTTGGGCGCCACCACCTTGGCCAGACCCAGCACGGCCAGCAGCGGCATGGTGAACTCGGCTATGACGAGTATGCTCTCGATGGTGCGGAACTTTGAGAACATTGGCACGTGGTAAATCCACAAATCGGCAAACCAGCGCAGGTTATAGCCCAGTGCCAACAGGCACGACAGCACCGTCAGCGCCACGAGCACCCACTTCAGCGGGCCGCGCACTACGAAGCATCCCAGCAGGAACAGGGCGCAAATGAGCGCGCCGACGTACACAGGGCCGTTGGTGCCCTCAGAGTCGTTGAAATACTGCGAGAAGTAGGGTAGGAATTGCGCATCGGTGTACGGAGCATTCTCTGCGCCGTCCACCTCGTTCATCGTCAGGGCCGTCATCTGGCCGTTGATGGGCTTGGCGTTGCCGCCGCCCTTGACGTTGGGGATGAGCAGCGAGAACATTTCAGCGCGGCCGTAACTCCAGCCCACGATCTGGCTGTAAGCCATGCCGCCGGTGGGCGGACCCACCAGGCGCGGATCCTGCGGGGCGGCTTCCTCGGTGGGCTGCTGGCTGAAGATGGCCAGTTCCGATTGTCCGCGCTGTGTCTCCTTAGCGTATTTGTATGTATGGTAAATGCTTGGTAGGTTGGCGCCTACGGCAAGGCATCCGGCCACTATGATAACGCCCGTGGCGATGGCCCATTGCTTGAATTTCTTAGCCTTGGCCAGGTCGATGAGCGCGGCTAAGGCGATGCCCGCCATCACGAAGGCGAAATAGTACGACATCTGCGGGTGGTTGCTGCACAGCTGCATCATAGCGAAAAGGGCCGTAACGCCTCCGCCCAGCCAGTAGCGCCCGCGATAGCAGAGTATGATGCCGCCGATGGTGGGTGGTATATAACTTAGCGTCAGCAGTTTCCATATATGGCCGGCGCCGATGATGATGATGTAGTACGACGAGAACGCCCAGGCCAGGGCGCCGACGAGCGCCACCCACCAGCGCACGCGCATGCAGTAGAGCAGCAGCAGAAAGCCGAGCATCATCATAAACAGATAGTTGGAGGGCGAGGGCAGGAATCCGCCGTAGAGGTCGTTGATCCAGGTGAAGAGGCTGTTGGAAGGGTAGGAGGGGGAGATTTGGAACGTGGGCATGCCCGAGAACAGGGAGCCCGTCCACAGAGCCTTTTCTCCGGTAGCCTCCTGGTATGCCCGGGCTTCCTCGCCGTTGGCGATGCCTTGCGTCATATCGGCCTGCCTCAGAGAGTTGCCGTCGAAATTGTCGGGATAGAAAAACAATATCGCCACGATGGCCATTACGGCCACCGACACGAAAAATCCCCAAGTCTGCGAATCGCGTAGCCACGCGATAAACTTCTGCTTCATATTCATTTGATTGCTATTATCTTATTCTGTAGGCGCTTGTACTTCGAAGTGTCCGCTCCATTGTTGTTTGCCGTCAATCCAGATTTCCACGTTGTATACGCCCGGGGCGAACTTTCCGGGGGTGGAGTTGGCACGGCCTCTGCCATTGTGTGATGACGAGCCTTGCTTGAAGTCGATTACTTCCTTCGAGGTGTATCCCGACGGCGAGTTGCTGTCCTTTATCAGCTTGCCGTTGGCGTCGCGGTATTTGTAGTATACTGTCTTTTTTTGGTGGCTGGGGCTCGAGTAGGAGATGCGGGGCGTCACCACGGCGCGGCCATTTATGGCGCTGAAACTGAAATTAACGCCTTTTATCTTCAAGTCTTCCTTAGCCTTGATTGTGAACTGGCCCGAAATGGCAAGCATGCCGTCGACCCAAATCTCGTACTTGTAATCGCCCAGGTCGAACTGCGGCGAAGGCCAGCCCAGTCCCTTGAGGGTGAGGGTGTTGGTGCCGGGCTTGAATGCCACGTCCTGGACCAGGGCGTACCCGTCGGTGGTCGATGGCGTCCAGAACGAGCCGTCGGGCTTGTAGACCTTGACTTGCACGCGTTTGCGCTGCTGGGCGGGGCTGTTGTAATGCACGCGTGGATTGACCAGGCACACCACGTCTTTGTACAGCGGGCTGCCGAAGATGGTCACTTGGTTGCCCTTGTCGTCGGTCGAGCCGAATTCGATGCCGGTGAACTTGATGCCGTCGAATTTCTCCCTGACGACAAACGTGGAGGAGTGGGCGAGCGAGCCGTCAATCCACACCTCGTAGACGTACAAGCCGGGCGCGGAGGCTTCGTATGGCTTGTGGAGCAGGGTATTGGCGCCGGCCTCGAGCGTGCAGTCCATGGTGTGGGTGTATCCCTCTGGTGCGCGGGTGCCTGCCTTGTAAATCTTCGCGCCGATGGTCTTGGTCTGCCGCATTGGGCTGATGTAGGCCACGCGAGGCTGCACGTAGCGCACGGCCTCGGCGTAGAGCGGCTCGCCCCATCCCTCGGCCTTGTCGCCGTCGCTGCGGCCGAATTCAACGGCTGTTATGGCCAGCGAGGCGCCCTCTTGCGTGGCATTGACGCGCACGCTCAGGCTGCCGGCCGACACGGTGACGGTGGCCGTGCGCGTGTCGGGGCCGTCATTGGCCGCGCAGGCGATGGTGATTGACGTGGCCGACCGGCTGTCTACTGTGAGCCATGCGGCGCTCGACTTGGCCGCCGGTGTGCCTTGGTTGGTCGAGACGGGTAGGGTGGTGGACCCGCCGGCGGCATCGAATTTTATGCTTGTCTGCGAGGCGCTGCCGTTGACGGTGAGTTTGCCCGAGAGTTGGGCAATTTTGGCGTCGCAGTCCTTTATGCCCTTTTTGATGGCCGCCTCGTGCTCGGCGGCTACATAACTTACATCGTCATAGGCCGACTCGAACTTCGCCTTCGCCGCCTTATATTCAGTCTCAGTCCTTGCGTTCTGGTACATTGACTGGGCTGTATTGAGTGTCTGGTTTACGCCGCACAGGGCGATGGCGCAGGCCAGCAGCAGGCACATCAGCGAGAGGATGGTTCGTTTCATAGGTCTATGGCGTTGTATGGATTTTTATTTATCGCGCTTCGAGGTTACGTAGAACTTGGTATGATACAGTATCTTGCCATCGCACCAAATCTCAAAGCGGTACTCGCCCTCGGGATAGGCTCCACGCTTGCCGGTGCCCCAGGCCGGGAGTTCGTACACGTTGGTGCCGGGCACCAGGCACACTGTCTCGGCAAACGAATAATTGTCGGGTGACTTTTTGTTGCGGTCGAGCGCGCCGTTACGGAACACCTTGACGCTAAGCGTGCGGGTCTCGCTGCCTTGGTCGGCGGGCACGCCACAGTACACGATACGCGGCCTGACGCAGTTAGCGTCCTCGGTGTAGAGGGGCTCGCCGTAGGCGCTTTTGAGATTGCCCTTCTTGTCAGTCGCGGCGAACTCAACATCCCAGATGGTGAAGCCGCGCGAGGCTATACTGAACGGCTTGTTCACCTCCTTCTTGCCGTCGACCCACACCTCCAGGCGGTATGTCCCTTCGGGCCACGCTCCGGGCAGGTCGTTACCCCATCCGCTGAATTTCACGATGTTGTCGCCCGGCCACAGAGATACGGTTTTTTCCTCCGACGTGATCACTTGCTGGTCGGGACCATAGATTTTCATACTGAATTCTTTGTCGACAGGCGACAGCATCCCGCTTATTTTCAGTTGCGGCACCAGGTATAGCAGCGTTTCAGAGATCAGCGGCTGGCCGAGGCGCTGCGTTTCGTTGCCCTGCGAGTCGGTGCAGCCATACTTTATGTCGCTTATCACATACTCGACAAACGCCTGGCTGACTTTCACCTTGGCGCTCGCTCCGCCGGCGCTGACGGTCACTGTGGCCGTGCGCGGTTCCTTGCCTTCGTTGGGCTCGCACCTAAGGGCTATCGAGTCCTTGCCCACGGTCTCGACGGAGAGCCACGCCGCGCCGCTCTTGGCCTTGATGCGGGCACTCTTGCCGGCGCTCACTCCCATGGTGAGCGCGCCGCCCGCGGCTTCGAAGTCTACCGACGGGCTCGCCGAGCCGTTGATCTTGATTTTGGCCGACGATGACAGTTGGGCTATCTTGGCCTCGCACTCCTTGATGCCTCTGGCGATGGCCTCGTCCTGCTGGGCGGGCACGTATCCGGGGTCGGAGTCGGCCGTTTTGAATTTCTTCAGGGCCTTGTCGTACTGCTCAATGGTGCGGGCATTCATCAGCAACTCCTGCGCCTTGTTGAGCGTGGTGTTGTCAGCAAAGGCTGAAGTAACTGCCAACCATAGGGTTATGAGCAATACGGAGAGGCGTTTCATCAATTGTCGAGTTGCTGGTTGTAGAACATTATGCCGTTGCAGGTGAGGTCGAGTTGGCCTCGGCTGGCAGTGGAGGTGACGTCGATGGTGGCGGTGTTGAAGCCGGGCTCGATGTTGACGATGGCCTTGCCGCTGTGGCCGTCGAGCGTGTAATTGATGGCCACGCCCTTCACGGGCTTGTCGCTCAGGCCGTAATATTCGAGGCGTAGCTTGCCGCCCGAGGCCGAGGCCTTGTACACGGCCATGTACGCGGCCGGGCAGCGCATCTCCTTGTCAAACTTGGCGGCTATATCCTTCACGTCGGCGTCGGGGCCGAGCAGTGCGGCGATGTGCCAGCGCTCGATGGCATCGGAGTAGTCCTTTGCCTTTTCATATTGGCTGTTGGCCGATTTCATCCAGGCAGCTTTGGCCTCGGCCCTCTTATGGGCGAGGTTTTCCTCCATCGTGGCCAATTCACTGTTATTCAGTGGATAGTATTCAAAATCTGAATATTCTTTCGTATAGCGCTTGAGCGAGTCGAGCAGCATCTGGGCGCTCACGAGCGGCTTCCATACCAGTTTGTCGCCGTACTTTATGTCCTGCTCGCATTGAAATTTGAGCTCGTTGTAGCGTTCGTTCACGGCCAGTTCGGTTGCCATCTGCTCTTGCTCGGCCTCTTTGGCTTGCTGGTAGTTGTAGGCCAGCCATCCGCCCACGCCTCCGCCGATCACCACCAGCGCGCCCACGGCAATCAGCACCCACATCAGGGCGCCGCTCTTCTTTTTCTTGTCGCCCTCGGGCTGCTTAGGCATTTCCGACAGGGGTAGGGTGCCGCTCTTGGGCTTCGGCGTCTCGATTTCCGACAGGGGCAGTGTGCCGCTTCGGCCTTGCGGTTCCTGCATCTCCGAGAGGGGCAGGGTGCCGGAC
>CAMWUM010000096.1 GCA_947177435.1 uncultured Muribaculaceae bacterium | reverse complement strand
TTGTAGGAGAGGAGGCGCTCGGTGTTGTGGGCTGGGGTCTGCTGGGGCAGGAGGAAGGGCTTGCCGATTGTGCCGTCGGGGGCGAAGTGGGCGATGTAGAGGCGGGTGTAGTTGCCGTCGTCGCGGCGCGAACTGAAGATTATCCAGCGACCTGTCGAGGAGAAGCTGTGGTAACTTTCGGTATCGGGGCTGTTGAGGGCTGTGGCGGGGCACAACTCTCCAGTCTGCAAGTCTTTGAGCCACAGGTCGGCATCGTGGTGCCAGATGTGGAATTGGCCGTACTCGCCTCGGGTGAAGAGCAGGTAACGGCCATCGGGCGACTCGCGAGGGAAGGTGGCGGAGCAACTGTCGGCCACGGCATAATACACGGTATCTATCGGACCGAAAGTGCGGGTCCGAGCGTCGAATGAACGGCGGTATATATTGTATTTCAGATCTTTATAATGTTCCGTCTTCCATACGTTGAGCGAATCGGGGTGCATAGCCGGCACAGTGGCTGAGGCATAGTACAGTGCCGTGCCGTCGTGGTTCCAATAAGGGAACGTTTCCCACTCCGTAGGTGAATTGGCGATGATTTGCAGCGTGTTGGCGTCGCAGTCGTAGAGCACAAGGTCGGAGGCAGCGTCCTGCACTTCCACCTTATTGCGGTCGGCGGAATGCAGATGCTGGTGAGTATCATTAGTGGAGTATGCAATGATGGGGAGCGAGGGGTGCCACGAGGGATAAACGCCGGCGGAGATGGTGTTGGGCGTTTTCAGATTGACTTTCACGCCCTTGCCGTCGCGGTATATGACAGTGCCGCCCTTGTCGACACGCAGGTGCATCTGCATATTGCCGTCGCGGTTGTAGGCTTGGTACGAGTGACAGTTGACGCACTGGCCCGCAGAGTCGCCGGAGAACGGGCAATTGTTCCACACGTCCCTCTCATCGAAATCCTCAAGGCAGCGCTGGGCAATGCGCATCACCTCAAAGTTCTCGTACGACGGCTCGATTAGGCGGTAAGATATGTACGGGTCGATTTCCTCGGCCACGGTGAACGCTATCGGGCTGAACTGAAGCCATTTGCCGTCGCGCTTCACGAACACGTCGGCCTCGACATGGCTATTGCCGTCGAGCAAAGCGTGCCACTTGTCAATGTCGAATTGGGCAGTCTTGCCGCTGACGACAAGTTCCTGATCGCCAGCGCGCAGGCGAGTGACGTAGGCTTCGCCCGGCTCGTTGATGTCGAAGTTGAGCGGGGCGATGTTGGCGGGTATGGTGACGCTGTCGTAGTCGGGGTAGATGCTCGGCTTTTGGCCGGCGAGCGTGGCATCAGCAGGCACTGACGGCGAGCAGGCGGCAAGCATCAGAGCCAGAACAGCCACCAGATATGCGGCGATTTTCATATAATTTTCATGTTTGGAGCGTAGAAAAAGTAGAACCAGTAGGTGTCACCAAAAGAGTCCTTAATAATTTGCAACTGCTGCTCAGGCGGGGTTTCGCCATAAGTATTGTAGGCCTGCAGGAATTGTGCAAACCGCTGGGTGACAGCCGGATCTATGGCAAACGAGGCTGGGATGGCGAGGTCGTTGCCGTAAGCATACATCACTGCAGCCTCCTGCATGTGCTTGGGCAACCTGCCGGCGAGGCTGTTGTACTCTTCCATCTTGCTGACGGCCAGGTCAATGTCGTTACTGATGAGGGCAGCGATGATTGAGAGTTCCTGTTGCTCGGGCGAGCCGCCTTGCAGACCGGCAAGGTGGCGCCAGACGTAGCTTTCAAAGGTATGGTTATCTTGGATGAACTGGTCATCAGCGCGCATTAGTCGCTTGATTGACCCGAGTTCAGGGTCGGCATCGATAAGCGCGGGATTGTCGGCATAAGCCATGTATTTTTCGGCCCAAGCCTTGTGGTTTGCGGTCATGGCGAGGATGCGCAAGTATTTGCGGGCCAGTGGATACTCGCCATTGAGCAACGCGCATTTGGCGAAATATTTCAGCTGCTCGACATTGGCGCCATACTCCACCTTCGACTCCATAGCCCAGCGGTAGGCGTAATTTGTGAAGCCGAGATGATAACTGATGGGCAGAGCACCGGCCTCGTGCATTACGCGCAGCGCACGTGCCGTCTTATAATCGGCTGAGCCATACGGCAACGCAAACAATTCATCACCAGCCACTCCGAGCCGGATGGCAGCCACGTCGGCCAGGGCGGTGTTGAGGCGAGTGGGCTCGCCCTTGAATGCCTTGGCTCGGTCCAACGCGCCTTGCCAGTCACCCTCTTGCAGGGCGCGGTCGAGGCTTAGAGTCAGACGGAAGTTGGGGTCGGTGTTGCGAAACACAAACACGCTACCGAGGGCGAGCACGCACACGATAAGCGATGCCAACGGCTTGCTGCCAAGCCATTTGCTCTTTCCACACAAGGCGAACAGGACCAGACAGGCAAAGGCAATCCAGTACGGGGCTTTCAGAGCACCCTCCTCAGCAGAAAACCGCGGTAGACCATAAAGATACGTGCGTTCAATCATCAGATCGCCGCCCACGAGCGAGAACCACGCCTTGGGTACGATGATAATGGCCGCAATGCCTACCACAATGATGGCAATGTGGCCAACTAATTCTTTGCGGTTAAGCTTTATCTCCGACAGCATACACAAGCCTCCCGCCAATAGTCCGTAAAATCCGGTCAGCCAGTAGCCTGCAACGATTGCCACAAGCACGGCCAAAAGCCTAACCCACCATATCTTGACTGCCCTGACGCCCCAATATAAGAGCGTGGCCGCGAGAAGGCCGAGGGGGAAGAGGAAAGCGTATCCGGGCGTCTTGAGCGAGAAGATGACATAGCCGAGGTTGAGCAAGCCCAACAGTGCCATGGCCGGCGGCACGATGGCCAGCCCGAAAGCGCCTCTGCTAAGTCCGAATGCCCCTTTGATGGTGAATGCCAGGGTGGTAAGCAGCGCGGCGAAGACGAGCGCTCCGAGCCAGGGAGAGTAAAATGCTTGGGTCAGCCAAAGCGAAACCCACTGCAAGAAGCCGGCCGGAGCTGACATGCACTGGTCGAAAAACATGCCGGTGGGCAGGAAGAGTGATAGCGACTCCACCTTGCGCATGTAGTCGGAGTAGCCAAGCGCCAGCAGCAGAAATGCGGTGAGAAACAGTGCAATGGCTGGAAACCACGTCTGCGCGTAACCGTGGATTTGTAGGCGGGGTTTGGCGGTCTGAGGGGCTCTCTTTTTCTTCATCGTTCGGGGAAGAGGCGAGCGATGTACTTGCCGATGATGTCGAACTCGAGATTGACGCGCGAGCCGACGCGGATGTCGCAGAAATTGGTGTGCTCAAAGGTGTAGGGAATGATTGCCACGCGGAACGATCGGGGTTCGCTGTCGCAAACAGTCAGGCTCACGCCGTTGACGCAAACTGACCCTTTCTCCACTGTCACATAGCCCTTTGCGGCCATTTCGGCGGGGATGTCGTACTCGAATTTGAAGTAGGTGCTGCCGTCGACCTCCTCGATTTCGGTACAGAGGGCCGTACAGTCAACGTGGCCCTGCACGATGTGGCCGTCCAGGCGCCCGTTCATAATCATCGAGCGCTCGAGGTTGACGAGGCTGCCCTCTGCGAGGTCGCCGAGGTTAGAGCGGTCGAGCGTCTCCTGAATGGCCGTGACGGCGTATGTGCCGTCGGGTGCGAGTTCTACCACGGTGAGGCACACGCCGTTGTGAGCCACCGACTGGTCAATTTTGAGCTCGTTGGCAAACGAGCATTTCAATCTGAGGCGGAGGTTGCCGCCATCGCGGACCGCTTCGACCACGCGTGCGGCCTCTTCAACTATGCCAGAAAACATAAAGTCTTTATTTCGTTTTAATTGTTATTGTAGACCAGCCTGCGGCGGGGGTGTAAATCCAATCGAATACGAACGGCTCGTCAGTCATATCGACAGTGCCGTTTTGAACGTCAATACTCTCCATCGTCTTGCCCTCCATGCCCTTGACGGCGAAGCGCAGCTTGACTTGTTTGGGCGCGCCCTCATAATCGCCAAAGCTGGTAATCCAAATAACCATGGTGCCGTCGTCGAGCGTCTGGCCTTGGAAATTAAGAATGCGGTACTCCCTTTTTTCGATTGAGGAGGCAGACAGACGGTCGTCGTCATAAAGTTGTGAAATTGCATATTTACCTGGGTAATAGTCAATTGCGAACTCGTCGGCGCGGTAGTCGGCCGTCGATTTCATTTCGTAATCGGCAAAGGGGATGAATGAGCCAGAACGGATGAAAAGCGGAATCTTGTCGAGCGGTGCGTCGTAGTCCATGCCATTGTCGGCAGAGGTGTAGACACGTTGCGGGTCGTAATAATCATACCATTCGCCCTCAGGGAAATACACCTTGCGGCTTGTGGCGCCCTGCTCAAGCACCGGGGCCACGAGCACCGACGGGCCCCACATGTATTCGTCGGCCAGGCTGTCAACCTCCAGCGGGGGCAGTCCGTAGCCGAAATTGAGTGGGCGCACGAGCGGATAACCGAAAAACGCATTGTCAAACGCCATGGTGTAATTGTATGGCAGCCAGCGATAACGCTCCTTGATGAGCGGCAGGATGATGTCGGCGTACTGCGGATAGTGGTACGGCTCGGCCTGTGCCTGGGCGTGGGTGCGCAGCATAGGCGAGAAGAGGCCAAGCTGGAGCCAACGCACGTAAAGCTCTGCGTCATACGGGTTTTCCTCGTCCACGGCAAAACCGCCCACGTCGTGACCCATATAGCCCAGGCCGCTGAGGCCCGAGTTGAGCATGATGGTGATTTGCGGCTTCAGTCCGGCCCACGAGCGGGCAACGTCGGTCGACCAGGGGAACACGCTGTACTTCTCCAGGCCCGTGGTGCCGCCGCGCATCATCGTCACCATGCGGGTGTCGGGGTAATGCTCGCGGAACATGTCGAACACCACCTGGCTCCAGTCGTTGCCGTACTGGTTGTGGTACTGCTCGGTATTCAACCCGTTGGCGTGCAGAGAGTTTTCGGGATGCACTTCGGGCTCGCCAAGGTCGCCCCACCATCCTGTGACACCCATTTCGGTGAGCTTGTGGTAGCGGTCGGCGAGCCACTGGCGCGTCTTGGGATTGGACATGTCGAACATGCCGCCCTCGCCTACCCAGATGGTCACCTCCTGCGGTTTCAGGCCCGTAGAGTCCATAACCAGCATGCCATTCTCGGCCAGGTAGTTGTAGTTGTCGAGACCCTTGCCGTTGCGCAGGATGTAGGGTTGCGAGATGGCGATGACGTTTACATTGTCTTTTTTTAGGCGGGCGAGCATCTTTTTGGGGTTGGGCCACTGGCTCTTTTCCCAGTCAAGGCGGCCCATATCCTGCTCCTTACCGTACCAATAGAGGTCAAGCACGATGCCGTCGACGGGGTAGCCCTCGCGGCGGAGCGTGTCGATGCAACCGAGAGTCTCCTTCTCGTTGTGGTAGCCGTATTTGGAGGTGATGTAACCCAGCGACCACAGCGGCGGCAGGGGCTGCCGGCCAACGAGTTCGGTGTAATTCGATGTCACATAATACATTGTGCCGCCGCCAATGTAATAGTACGTGGTCGGGGCGGCTCCCTCGTAGCGGATTTCGGAGTTTTCGCCGATGATGAGTTCTGACTTGGAGAAGTCGTCAAACAAGATGCCAAAACCGTCTGCGGCAACGACATACGGCATAGTAATGTTCATCTGGCTGGTGCGCGGGTCGCCGGCGCCGTAGCCATAGTTTTGGCGATTGTACATTACCAATGTGTCGCCGCGCAGGTCGAAGCTGTGTCCGCGCTCGCCGCCACCGTAGAACGCGCCATTGGCCGTGGTGTAAAGCACGGTGGTCTGGCGGCCGTCGACGCTCGTGGGCTTGGCCATCTCGCTGACCAACATATTGGGGGTGCCGCCATTTATGACGAGTTCGCCTGAGTATTTGTCAAGCGTGGCGCTCATGCCGCTAAGAGGCACGAGGAGCATCACACGGTCGTCGCCGATATCATAGACTTCGGTTTCGACGCTAGCCTGCGGCTCTATTTGGGCCACTGAGTACGGACTTGGCTCTTGGCCAATAGCCGTCTTTGTTACTCGCAAAATCTGGTCGGTCATCGCCGTAACGGTGACGTTGCCCTCGGGATAGTCTACCGAGATAAAATTTTGCGCTTGGGCTGCTCCGCCAATCAGCGGGAGCAGCCCAAGCGTGTATTTCAGAATGCCTGATAATGACATACGCGGTTCTTTTTTGTGTATTTCGAACTTCTCAAGTAAATTTCTCTTCAGGGATCTACGTTGTTGAGCCAACCCTGCACGTTAATCTTACCGTCGGAGGTGTACGGAGTTTTCCTGGGTTTCTTTCTCTTGCCGAGGTTGGTGTGCTTTACAATCCTGTCGGTGAACGTCTTGGAGGCTGTCAGCTTCGGGCCCCAATAGTCGATGATGCGGCTGCGGTTAACGCTGTTGAGGTCTTCGAACAGGCCTTTGAGTTCGGGAAATTTGTCCAGCTCAGTCTTAGTCCACGTCTTATTATTATCAAGGTATGAGATAGCCTGGGCGCTGACGGACGTCTCAGTGGCAGGAGCCTCGGGTGGGGTCTGCTCCTGAGTCTTCACAGGAGTATTCTCCGCCACTAGCTTTGGCTCTTCGACGGGCTGCTGTGCCACGGGCTCAACCTCAACAACTTCGGCAGGCTGGGCGACCGCGTGCATAGCGGTGTCGACCGTGTCGACGGGCGTCTCAACGGGCGCTGGAGCGTCGCCGCCGCGTCCGCACGTGAAGAGAAGCGCTGCCACCACGCCGACGATAAGGCCGCCGAGGGCCCACGGACCTCTCTGCTTGAGCATTGTCATCAGCGAGCGATCTTCCTTGTAGTACAGGCGGTTGACGTGGCCTGCGCCCTCGCGTACGATTGCCGCCTCGTAGCCCTCGATGGGGCTGTCTTCGATGATGTGGTCGGTGTTGACCGTGAACTCGGCCATAGTACCGACTGTGGTGGGCAATTCGAATACGTACACGTTATGGCGCGTGGGCGTTGCTATTTTCTCCTCAATCGGAGCCGTAGGCGGGGGCGTGGGCGCCGGGTGGGGCTTGGGCGCGGATTGGGGTTGGGT
>CAMWUM010000095.1 GCA_947177435.1 uncultured Muribaculaceae bacterium | reverse complement strand
TTTATCTTAATCTAATACTATGAAAAACACACATGCAAATGTACGCACTTATTTTGGACGGCACAACCAAATGACAAACTTTTGTAGCTGATTTAGCGTTTTTTCACTTAAAATCTCGCAAATCATGCGTTTTTTCCAAAAAATGGGTTGGTGTACAGGGCCAATGCTGTTGCATTTTTGTGTTTTATTTTGTTATTTTTAAAAAAGTGGCTAACTTTGCAGTGATTTTCCGCGGCGCGTGAGGGAAATCGCCTTTCAGGGCAAAGCGCCGCCTCACTTGCAGCCTGTATCTTACCCACGCGCCTGCTGTATGCAGACATATTCCGGGGCTGCGTCACATCATCCACCGATTTACATGTACACCATCTACGAGCTTCAAGAAATGGAACCAGACAAGGTGCGCCAAGCGGCCGCCGAAATGGGAATCAATGTCAATAACCTGTCTGACGACGGCGTGAAGTTTGCCATACTCGACAAGCAGGGCGCCATCGCCATCGACAACTACAGCGCCCAGCAGGCCGACGGCAAGCAGCAGCCCAAGCGCCGCGGACGCAAGCCCAAGGCTGAAGCGGCTGAGGATCAGCCTGCTCCGACCAAGAAGAAGGCGAAGGCTGAGAAGCCGGCCGACAAGTCCGCTGAGAAACCTGCCGAGGAGCAGCCCGCAGCTGATGCGCCCGAGGCCAAGCCCCAAGCCAAGCGCCGCGGCCGCCCCAAGAAAGAACAGCCGGCTACCGCCCAGACCGAGCCCGCAGGCGCTGATGTTCAGCCCTCTGCCGCCGAGCAGACCCCTGCCTCAGTTGAGCAGGCGCCTGCCGAGGCTACCGCTGTCGAAGCCTCAAAGGCCGAAGAGGAAAAGCCGGCCACAGAAGCGGTTAAGACCGATAATGATTTTGGCGCTTTCTTCCCCCGCAGCGAGGGCCGCAAGTTCGTGCCCCGTTCGCAGAAAGAGCGTGATGAGGCTCCGCTGCAGCCCGTGCCGCCCCTGCCACGTCGCCAAAAGAACAATAATCAGGGCCAAAACCAAAACAACCAGAACAATCATAACAACCAAAATAACCAGAACAACCAGCCGCAACAGCCGGCACAGCCGATGCCGATTATGATTGGCGAACCCGGGCAGGTGATACCCAACCCGCCTGGCACAGGCAAGAAGAACCGCAAGAACAAGCAGTTCCAGCAGTATCAGCAGCCTCAGATTCCTTATTACGATTTCAGTGACTTCCTTGAGGCATCTGGCGTGCTTGAGATCGTGCCCGAGGGCCACGGCTTTCTGCGCTCGAGTGACTACAATTATATGCCGTCGCCCGACGACATCCTGGTTACCCAGCAGCAGATCAAGGCTTATGGCCTTAAGACGGGCGATGTGGTGGAGTGCACCATCCGTCCGCCGCGTGAAAACGAGAAGTACTTCCCCCTGACATCTGTGATGCACGTCAACGGCCGCTCGCCCGAGTTTATCCGTGACCGCGAGCAGTTTGAGCACCTCACGCCGCTCTTCCCCAACGAGAAGTTTGACCTCACCAGCGGCTCGACCTGCAACATCTCCACCCGCGTCGTGGATATGTTCTCGCCCATCGGCAAAGGCCAGCGTGGCCTTATCGTGGCTCCTCCTAAGACCGGCAAGACACTGCTACTCAAAGATATCGCCAACGCCATCGCCGAGAACCACCCCGAGACGTACATTATGATTCTGCTTATCGACGAGCGCCCCGAGGAGGTGACCGACCTGAGCCGAAGCGTCAACGCCGAGGTGATCGCCTCGACATTCGACGAGCCCGCCGAGCGCCACGTCAAGATAGCCAGCATCGTGCTCGAAAAGGCCAAGCGCATGGTCGAGTGCGGCCACGATGTGGTAATCCTGCTCGACTCCATCACCCGCCTGGCGCGCGCTTACAACACCGTGTCGCCCGCATCCGGCAAGATCCTGTCGGGTGGCGTCGACGCTAACGCCCTGCAGAAGCCCAAGCGATTCTTCGGCGCGGCCCGCAACATCGAAAACGGCGGTTCGCTCACCATCATCGCCACCGCTCTGACCGAGACCTCGTCGAAGATGGACGAAGTAATCTTCGAGGAGTTCAAAGGCACTGGCAACATGGAGCTGCAGCTCGACCGCAAGCTTTCGAACAAGCGCATCTTCCCGGCTGTCGACATCATCGCCTCGTCGACGCGCCGCGACGACCTGCTGCTGCGTGAGGAGACCCTAAACCGCATGTGGATTCTGCGCCGATTTATCAGCGACCGCAACAGCATCGAAGCAATGGAATTTATCAAAGACCGCATGGAGCGCACCCGCGACAACGACGAGCTCCTGCGCACCATGAACGACTAACTAAAACTATAATGAAGGCAAAATCACTTTTCATGGCCCTTGGCGCCGCAGTGGCGCTGAGCTCGTGCGCCGGCACGTCAGAGCAGGCAGCGCCCTTAGTAATCGCAAATGGCGAGCAAATCATTGACACCGAGGGCAATCCCGTCAACTGCCACGGCGGCGGATTCCTGACCGTGGGCGACACCACCTACTGGTACGGCGAGCAGCGCCCCAGCCGCATGTCATCTCCGCAATTGGGCGTCAGCTGCTACTCCACCACTGACTTCAAGAACTGGACCAACCGCGGCATCGTGCTCCCCGTCAGCGAGGACGCCGCTGAGGGCCTGACTCCCGGATGCATCGTGGAGAGGCCGAAAGTGATTTATAACGATAAGACCGGCAAGTACGTGCTGTGGTTCCACCACGAGCTCCCGGGCCGAGGCTACGAAGCCGCTCACTGCGGCGTGGCCGTGAGCGATACGCCCACCGGACCGTTCACGCTCCTGCACTCCACCCGCGCCAACGCCGGCCAGTATCCCATCAACTTCCCTGATTCGCTTCACGGCAAGCACGCCGGCGTCGACTTCGACAACCTCGAATGGTGGACGCCCGAGTGGCAGCAGATGGTGGACGAGGGCCTCTTCGTCGACCGTGACCTCGAAGGCGGCCAGATGAGCCGCGACATGACGCTCTATGTCGATGAGGATGGCAAGGCTTACCACATCTATTCGTCGGAGGAGAACCTGACGCTGCAGATCGCCGAACTTACCGACGACTACACCGCCCACACCGGCAAGTACATACGCATATTCCCCGGCGGCCACAACGAGGCTCCGACCATCTTCAAGCGCGACGGTGAGTACTGGATGATTACCTCCGGTTGCACCGGCTGGGCTCCCAACAAGGCCCGCATGATGCACGCCTCCGACATTATGGGCGAGTGGACGATGATGGAAGACACCCCATTCACCGGCGAGGGCGCCGACACCACTTTTGGCGGTCAGGGCACCTACATCGTCGAGATTGGCGGACAGCCCGTGTTCGTGGCCGATATCTGGAAACCCGAGAACCTGAAAGACAGCCGCACGCTGTGGCTTCCCATCGAATTTGGCGAGGATGGTGTCCCGACCATCCCCTACGTAGCCAACTATGAAATCAAGCGGTAACTGACCGATGAGGCGCTCCAAGCTCACCCCGTTGCAATGGCTGCTGGTGGCCGTAGTGGCTTGCATCGCAGCCGCATGCGCCAGCATAGGCCGCCCTGAGGGCGGCCCTAAGGACGTCGCTCCCCCGGTGTTTGTGGGGGCGAGGCCTGCCAACGGGGCGCTTGGCGTCGACCGTCAGAATATCGACATATTTTTCAACGAGAACGTGCAGCTGGCCGACGTGTCGAGCAAGGTGATTGTATCGCCCGTGCAGAAAAACATGCCAGCCATCTCGGCCAACGGCCGGCATGTGAGCGTGCAGCTCAAAGACACGCTGCAGCCCAACACCACCTACACCATCGATTTCGGCGACGCAATCAAAGACCTCAACGAGGGCAACGTGCTCGACGGATTTACCTACGCTTTCTCTACGGGCGACTCCATCGACTCGCTCCGCATCTCGGGCATGGTGTTTGAAGCCAAGACCTTGGAACCGGCCCAGGGCATGCTCGTGGGCATACACTCCGACCTCTCTGATACGGCTATCTCATCGGTGCCTCTGCTGCGCGTGGCCCGCACCAACCAGCTTGGGCAGTTCACGATAAGCAACGTCAAGCCTGGGCGCTACCGCGTCTATGCTCTCAATGACCTCAACCGTGACTACAAGTGGGACCGCAGCGAGGACGTGGCCTTCGCCACAGCCGTCGTCGAGCCTTATGCCACAACCATCGAGGTGGTCGACACGCTGCGTTCGCATCTGAGCGAGGACTCGCTCGTGGCCCGCGCCGGTACGGCCTATTTCCCTAACGACGTGTTGCTTACGTGGTTCAATGAGGGCTATTCGGCGCAGTACGTCAAGGATTATGCTCGACCCGACCGCCGGCGCATCACCATCAGCATGGGCGCTCCGGCCGATACGCTGCCCGAAATCACACTCATCTCCGGCCCGATGACCGGACAGGACATCAGCTCATGGGCCAGGCTCAAGGCCAACCCCACGCTCGACTCGCTCGAGTATTGGATTTTTGACGAGTCAGTGCTTGCCACCGATTCGTTATATCTGTCTGTCAAGGCTCTGCGTACCGACACGGCCGATATGCTTACCTGGCGTACTGACACTCTAAAATTCTTCTTCAAAGACCCAGCGGCCAAGAAAACGAAGAAGAAAGGCGAGGAGCAGGCCGACACTCTGCCGCCCGAGCCCACGTTCATTTCGTTCTCCGCCGCCACCGGTCCCAAGCAGGATGTGCACCGTCCAGTGGTCTTCAACGCCACCGAGCCCATCGGCGTCATCGATGCCGCCGGGGTGACAATGGAGGTGAAAGTCGACACGCTGTGGGAGAAGATACCCGGCGTTAAGTTTGTGGTGGACAGCACCAACGCATTGATGCGCCGAAAGATCGAATACAAGTGGGAACCCGGAGCATCGTACCGCATCACGGTAGACTCCGCCGCCGTGACTAACATTTACGGCGAGCACAACAACCAGGTGAAGCACGAGTTCACGGTGCGCACCCTTGAGGAATACTCCAACCTGACGTTCAGCATCGCAGGCCTCGACACGCTGCCTGCCGTGGTAGAGCTGCTCAACAAGAGCGATGCTGTGATTGCTACGGCTCCGGTGGTCAACGGGCGAGCCGTGTTCCGATACCTTAACCCAGGCCAGGTGTACGCGCGCCTCTACATCGACGCCAACGCCAACGGCAAGTGGGACCCGGGCTCCATCGCCGACTGGCGCCAGCCCGAGGAAGTGTACTATTTCGATAAGAAAATCAATCTGCGCGCCAACTGGGACGTGACCCAGGATTGGGACATCTACGCAGTGCCCGTCGACCAGCAGAAACCCTACGACATCAAAAAGAACAAGCCCAAGCTCAAGGCCGGCGAAAAGCCCCCGACAGATCCCGCGGACGAAGAAGAGGATGACCCCTTCGCCACCGGCTTTGGCTCCGCCGGCCGCAACCAACCCCGTCGATAATCCGGTACTATCATTAACCAACAAAACGGACACCTGATTTGTGAAGCTATGGATTCAGTTACAATTGTACAAAATGATTCACAAGATTTGATGATATCCGATATAAGGATAATGATAACAAATGCCCGACAGCATGTAGCGGTTGTTGCAAATTCGGCTATAACATTATTGTATTGGCAAATCGGGGAACGCGTAAATCGAGAAGTGTTGGGCAATCGTCGTGCAGAATACGGCAAACGAGTAGTAGAAGAGTTGGCAAAGAAATTACGATATGAATTTGGAGGTACCGAGTTCTCTGTCAGAAATCTTAGGCGGATGATGCAGTTTGCCGATGCAATGCCAGACTATCAAATTGTGTCTACACTGTCGACACAATTGTCGTGGTCTCATTTTAAAGAAGTTATGTCACTAAGTGATGAACTGCAACGGGAGTTTTATCTTACGATGGCGGCCGAAGAAAGTTGGTCGGTGCGTACTCTTAGAGAAAAGGTAGATGGTATGCTTTATGAACGTACTGCTATTGCAACAAAACCTAAGGAGTTGATAAAATCAGAACTTGCAAACTTACGAGATGAACATGCCATCACACCAGAACTTGTGTTCAAAAGCCCATATTTTCTAGATTTTACAGGTCTTAAAGGCAACTATTCAGAAAGTGAACTTGAAGATGCTTTACTTTCGCACATTGAACGTTTCTTACTTGAGTTAGGAGACGGATTTACATTTGTAGCCCGCCAGAAACGCATGATAATTGATGGTGAAGACTTTAAAGTCGATTTGCTGTTCTACCATCGTAAACTTCACAGGTTAATTGCTGTAGATTTAAAATTGGGAAAATTCAAGGCGGAATATAAAGGACAGATGGAACTTTACCTTCGTTATCTTGATCGATATGAGCGTGAAGCGGGGGAAGAATCACCACTTGGATTAATTTTATGTACAGAAGGGAACTATGAGCGTATTGAACTATTGCAATTGGATTCTATAGGAATTAAAGTCGCAAACTATCTCACAGAGCTCCCCCCTAAGGAGGAACTTATGAAGCAGTTACATAAGACGCTCAATGAGATACGTACATTAAGAACACTCAACGTTTAATAATTTTATTTGTACTATGCCAAAGAAACTGCTCTTCTCAATTTTCTGTTCCATTGCATTCTTATGCGCATTTGCCGAAGATGGCGGCGAAGTGCTGGACGGATACCGCCGTGCTTTCAATTCGAGACAACTGTTTGGCCCTCAGAATGTGGCCAATGGCTCGGTCAGTGTAACATGGATTGGGCGCGGGCCTGAGTTTTGGTATGTGCGCGACACCCAGGCCGGCCGCCAATATGCTAAAGTAAACGCCAACAGTCGCAAGCGCACGCCGTTGTTCGACCATTCGGCTCTGGTCAAAAGCTTGGGCGCGATGACGGATACGAAGATAAGCCCAGACAGCCTGCGCCTTAGCAAGGTGCGTGTCTCCGGGAAAGCCGACACGGTGTGGTTTGAATATGCAGGCAACAACTGGCAATTCGCCATCCGCGGAAATCGGTTGAGCGACTTGGGCGCCGTGCCCGAACCGCAACCCCGAGGGCGCCATCGCCACTGGAGGGAGGTTGACGATGAAAAGGAATACCCGCCCGTGCCCTCGCCCGACGGCACAAAATTGGCCTACGTAAAGGATAACAA
>CAMWUM010000094.1 GCA_947177435.1 uncultured Muribaculaceae bacterium | reverse complement strand
CTTCTGGGTGTTCATTTACGCCACACGCGTGCCCTGCAAATACGACGATGACGAAGTGATAGTTGAGCAAGTAGAAATCGAATATCAAGAAGTGGATAAGGCTGTGCTCTATTTGGGCGACAAATACAGTAAAGATTTATGGTTCGGCAACTCCTACGACAGCTGCACGGTCGACGGACCGTTCTACGCCGATACCCTCATCATCGTCTCCACCGACAAGTCAATTCAAGTACACATATATGATTAAACTAATTGACATAAACAAGACTTACCCGGGCGCCGTGCCTCTGCATGTGCTCAAAGGCATCAACCTCGACATCGAGCGGGGCGAGCTGGTGAGCATCATGGGCGCCTCGGGCTCGGGCAAGTCGACGCTGCTCAACATCCTGGGCATCCTCGACAATTACGATACGGGCGAGTACTGGCTCGACGGCCAGCTGATACGCAACCTCAGCGAGAACAAGGCCGCCGAGATGCGCAACCACAAGATCGGCTTCGTGTTCCAGTCGTTCAACCTCATCAACTTCAAGGACGCTCTCGAGAACGTGGCGCTGCCTCTCTACTACCAAGGCGTCAGCCGCAAGAAGCGTAACGCCCTGGCCCTGGAGCAGCTCGACCGCATGGGCCTCAAGGACTGGAGCCACCACTTGCCCTCAGAGCTCTCGGGCGGCCAGAAGCAGCGCGTGGCCATCGCCCGCGCGCTGATCACCAACCCGGCCGTGCTGCTGGCCGACGAGCCCACGGGCGCGCTCGACAGCAAGACGTCGGTGGAGGTGATGGGCATATTCCGCCAGCTTAATGCCGAGGGCGTGACCACCGTAATCGTCACGCACGACCCGGGCGTGGCCGAGCAGACCAACCGCGTAATCCGCATCAAGGACGGCCTGATAGAAGGCCCCGGCAATAACTTAATAATCGAGCAGCCGTGATAGACCTGGCGAAAGAAATATGGCAGACGATGCGCACCAACCGGCTGCGCACGTTCCTCACCGGCTTCTCGGTGTCGTGGGGCATATTCATGCTCATACTGCTGCTGTCGCTGGCCAACGGCATGGTCAAGATGTCGGGCGAGTTCCAATCGTCAAATGACCCCATGCGTCTTACGCTATACCCCGGCTACACCACCATGCCCTACAAGGGACTGAAGGAGGGACGCTCCGTGCAACTCAACGCCAAGCAGTTTGAGGCGATTGAGAACTCCAACCCTGATAAAATCAGCGGCGTAAGCGGCTATAACTGGATTAGCGGCCAGGTGTCGTCGCAGCTCGACTATCTGAGCTCGAGCTACGCGCAAGGTGTCTACCCGGCATTTTTTACCCCTCGTTACCATTTCTCCTATGGCCGGCCTTTCAACCAGGCCGACATTGACGAGACCCGTAAGGTGGTGATCATCAATGAACCGAGCGCCAAAAAACTGTTCGGGTCTGCCGACAAGGCCGTGGGCGGCGACGTGAAGATCAACAGTTACAATTTCACGGTCGTGGGCGTGTACCGTCACGAATGGGATGACGGAGTGTTTGTGCCCTTCACCACTGCCGACGCTCTCACCGGCTTTACCGGCAATATTGAGACGGCCAATGTGCACCTGCAGGACGTTGGTTCGGTTGAGGAGTCGGAAGCCATTGAGGCCGGCGTGCGCCGCACGTTGGCAAGGGAGGCGAAGTTCGATCCGGCTGATGAGAGCGGCGTTTGGATTTTCAATCGCTACGAAAATCAAGAAAGCAACAAGACCGGCAACAAAATCCTCACCTACACGATGTGGGTAATCGGCATCCTGACGCTTATTTCCGGCATTGTCGGCGTGAGCAACATTATGTTCGTATCCGTAAGGGAGCGCACGCATGAGATCGGCATACGGCGCGCCATCGGCGCCCGCCCGCGCCACATCATCAGCCAGGTTCTGCTCGAGAGCGTGGCCCTGACCACAGTGTTCGGCTATATCGGCATCGTCATCGGCACGTTCGTCACTGAAATTGTGCGCCACTGGCTGGCCAATACCTCGGTGCCGCTCAATCCCACAGTCGACCTGGGCATAGCCCTGCAGGTGACTGTCACGCTGATAGTGTGCGGCGCGCTCGCAGGCCTGTTCCCGGCCCTACGCGCCCTGAAAGTCAAGCCAGTCGAAGCCTTGAGCGAAGAATAGTGGTTTAAAAGTTTAGAAGTTTATATTTATGAGACTTTTTGATACAGACAATTGGAGGGAAATCGGAGCATCGCTCTCGCGCAACAAGACGCGCACTTTCCTCACGGCCTTCGGCATCTTCTGGGGCGTGCTTATGCTCTCGCTCCTGTGGGGAGCCGGCCAGGGCGTGAAGCGAATGATGTACTCCAACTTCGACGGCTTCGCCACCAACTCGGCAATTATCTATGCCAACCGCACCACGATGCCCTACAAGGGATTCAAGCGTGGACTATGGTGGGCCATGACCACCGACGACGTGGACGCCATACGCCGCAACGTGCAGGGGCTCGAGACGGTGTCGTCGGTAATGAGCCGCGGTGCCACCATCACTTACAAGGACAAGTCTGAGTCGTCGACCCTCGCCGGCGTTGAGCCTAACTATGTCAAGGCGCTTACGCCCAAGATTGTCGCGGGCCGATTCATCAACGATGCCGACCTCAGCCAGGCCTCCCGCGTGTGCGTGCTTGGCGAGAGTCTGGCCCAGCGCCTCTTCCCCGGCACTGACGCTGTGGGCAAGGTGGTGAATATCAACAATATCTACTATCGAGTGGTGGGCGTGTGCTCGCAGTCGTCAGAGATTGGCATTCCCGGCCGCATCGACGAGTCGATATTCGCCCCCATCACCACCACGCGCATGGCTTACAATTACCGCAACTTCTGCGATTTCCTGCTGGTGATAGCCGACGACAACCACAGGCCCGGCGACATCAAGGATGACATCTTCAGGAATATCCGCAAAGGCCATCCCATACACCCCGACGATAAGGAGGCAATCGGCTTTCAGGACATTTCCGTGATGTTTGACCAAGTGTCGAAAATATTCCTCGGCCTCGACATCCTCATCTTCATTGTCGGACTCAGTTCGTTGCTGGCAGGAGTGATCGGCGTGGGCAACATCATGTGGGTCATCGTCAAGGAGCGCACCAAGGAGTTTGGCGTGCGGCGTGCCATAGGCGCCAAGCCGGCCTCCATCCTCAAGCAGATACTGTCGGAGAGCGCCGTGCTCACGGCAGTGGCCGGTATGGCTGCGGTGGTGGTGTCGGTGGGAATACTTCAAGTGGCCACCATGATGATTGCCCAAGCTGCAGAGTCTAATGGAGCCAGCCACAATCTCGCGGTTGATTTCCAGCTGTCGTTCGGCCACGCTGTGGTGATTCTGCTGCTATTCCTCGTGCTTGGCATGCTGGCCGGCTCAATCCCGGCATTCAAGGCCATGCACATCAAACCTATCGAAGCATTAAATGATAAATAAATCAAACTAACAATATGAAAAAGTTTTTCAAAATCCTGCTATGGGTGGTCATAGCGCTCGTTTTCGTTGGCACGTTCATCTTTCTTTTCAACAATTCGAAGCCTAAGGAGTCGCATTACGCGATTGTCACCCCCGACACCATCGACATAGAAAAGTCGACCGTGCTCACCGGCAAGATCGAACCGCGCGACGAAATCGCCATCAAGCCCCAGATCTCCGGCATCATCTCCGAGATATGCGTTGAGGCCGGCGACATCGTGCACGAGGGTGACGTGATTGCCAAAATCAAGGTTATCCCCGACGAGCAGTCGCTCAACTCTGCCCAGAACCGCGTGGATGTGGCCAAGCTGTCGCTCGACCAGTCGAAGCTTGAGTATGACCGCGCCAAGCAACTGTACGACAAGAAATTCGCGAGCCGCGAGGAGTATGAGCAGTCGTACACCGCCTATCTCAAAGCAAAGCAGGAGTACGATGCGGCAGTCGACAATCTCTCCATCGTGCGCGATGGCGTGTCGAGCGTCAATGCCCAATCGAGCAACACGCTGGTGCGCGCCACCATCGACGGCCAGATTCTCGAAATCCCCGTAAAGGTCGGCTCCTCGGTTATCCAGGCCAATACGATGAACGACGGCACCACCGTGGCCACCATTGCCGACATGACTAACTTGCTATTCCGCGGCAATGTCGACGAGACTGAGGTTGGCCTCCTGCACCAGGGCATGCCCACCACCATTACAATCGGCGCCATTCAGGATAAGTCATACGACGCTCTGATCGAGTACATCGCCCCAAAGAGCGTTGAGCAAAACGGTGCTAATACGTTTGAGATCAAGGCTGCCATCAAGGTCGACGGCGACGTGCAGCTGCGCGCCGGCTACAGCGCTAACGCTGCTGTGACGCTCCAGAGCGTAGAGGGCGTGCTGGCCGTGCCCGAAGGCGTGATCGAGTGGGTAGGTGACAGCACTTACGTCTACGTCCTCACCACTGAGCAGCCCCAGGCGTTTGAGCGCAAGTCGGTCGTGACCGGCCTCTCTGACGGCGTCAACATCGAGGTGCGTTCCGGACTGAGCGGCGGCGAGAAGCTTCGCGGCAACATCATTAACCAATAAGCGCCGGTTGTTATGAAAAAGTATCTATTGTCAATAGCGTTGGGCCTTGGCGTCCTGGCGGCGCAGGCCCAGGAGTGGACGCTCGACCAGTGCGTAAACTATGCCATCGCCCACAATCTCACCATCCGTACCAACGAGCTGAGCGTGGCCTCGGCCGAACAGCAGGTGACCGATGCGCGTTCGCGTTACCTCCCCAACCTCTCGGCCGGCGCCGGCCAGTCGTGGAACCTTGGCCGCGGCCTTACAGCCGAAAACACCTACGCCAACCGCAATACGTCGTCGTTCAACTGGAGCGCTTCGTTCAGCCTGCCGCTGTTCACCGGCCTCAGCACCGAGCGTCAGGTGGCATACTCGCGCGCCGCTTTGGCCGAGGCTCTTGAGCAGTGCGAGGCCGCCAAGGACGATCTGGCCCTCAACGTGATGGCCTCGTATCTGCAAGCGCTGTACTCAAAGGAGGTGCTGTCGGTGGCCGAGCAAAATCTGGCGCTGTCGAAGTACGAGCTTGAGCGCCAGCAGGCCCTGCTCGACGCCGGCAAGATTGCCGAGGTGACAATCCTCGAGGCCAAGGCTCAGGTGGCTAATGACGAACTCTCGGTGACTACGGCCACTAACGATGTGCGCCTGGCCCTGCTCGACCTCTCGCAGCTGCTCCAGCTCGACAGCCCCGAAGGCTTCGACGTGGCGCCTCTCTCCGATGCCGGCATGCTGATGCCCGCCGAGGATGTGTACACGCTGGCCTTGCAGCGCAACCACTCGATAGGCGCCGCCCGTAAGGGCATCACCGCGGCCGACAAGAGCGTGGCTCTGGCCAAGTCGGGCTATCTGCCCACGCTGTCGTTCAACGCTGGCCTCGGCAGTTCGTACTACAAATTGTCGGGTGTGCCCAACGAGCCATTCGGCGACCAGATGCGCCACAATTTCAGCACCTATTTTGGCCTGTCGCTCAACATCCCCATTTTCGATGGATTCTCCACCCGCAACTCCGTGCGCCGCGCACGGCTGCAGCGCGCCAATGCCGAGCTTGCCCTTGACCAGGCCGAGCAGAAGCTCTACCGCGAGATACAGCAAGCTTACTTGCAAGCCTCCAACGCCTCTGCCAAGCTTGAGTCGTGCCTCGTGGCCGAGCAGTCGGCCAACGCCTCGCTCGATGCGATGCAGGAAAAATACAACATCGGCCGTGCCACCGCCACCGAATTTGAGCAAGCCAAGAACAAGGCCCTGCAAGCCACCCTGCAGCGCGTGCAAGCCACCTACGAGCGCATTCTCCGCCAGCGCATCCTCCTCTTCTACGCCCAAGGGCTATAGCAAGGCGGTATATCTTCATCCAAAATAATAAAGATGACGGCATCCCATATTGCCGTCATCTTTTTTGCCCCTCAAATGTTAAAATTGCGCTAAAACCATATTCTCCACTAAATATCCGCCCTCGATTTTATATATGTATGTGTATGTTATTATTAATGAAACAAAGTAGGTTGCGTATTTGTGATGTTCGTTTTTTTTGTTAGATTTTAAACGTTTTTGTTTGGTTTGCTGAGAATTTTTGTGTAAATTTGCAACATTGATAATCTTAAAACAGTCAAAAAACGGAACAGAAATAACAAAATAACGACATATACAAAACGACTTTAGACAAGTTTTTTGGAGTAGATAAATCTGGTAAATTTTGAAATGTAGTCCAAATGATAAGTCGAAAGTGGTATTGTACCCTCAAAGGGCGCAACCTACTTTTTCCTTATTGTGACTACAAAGGCTTTACCAGGGCCTATCTACCCAATGAGAGAAAAGTTAAGGGTGTGACCCTTTCTTTTTTTGCACAATCGGGATTTGTCATAAATCTAAACCGATACGAAAACCCTTAAAACAAAAATGCCATGGCTAAGAAATCAGAAATCATAGGAGAATATATAGTTACGATAGACGACAACAATTCTGTGTCGGTAAGCCGCATCTATAAGTCCACGATGAAAGCGCTTACGGAGATAGCCGAAAGCAAAGGCGTCGAGGTGCTTAAAACTTGGACCACCCAGCATCTGGGGCGCTTGCTCCTTGCCCAGTTCTGCAACGGAGAGAAAGATGGGACAATCGGTGAATACACCATCGAAAGGGAAGACAACAACCGCATCAACGTAATCCGCACCTATGCCAATACGATGGACGGATTGAGAGAGGCGGCCAAGGCCATCGGCTATGCGGAAGATCCAAAAGAAAAAGGTTGGAATACGCAAAATTTCGGGCGTCATCTTGTTATATATGCTCAATCAATCAAAAAAGAATAATTATGGCCGTATTAGACACCGCAGACTTTTTCAATGGCAATATGGACCGCTGGATTGAGAAGCGCAGGCTCTTTGATGAAACATTCAAGGGGGGCGTGCTCTCAGTTCTCTTGGTAGACTCCGACAACCAGATGCCTATATCAAGCTATCCGTCGGAAAACCCCGACCTCGATTTGAAGTACATCGACTTCGCCAAGTGCGCGGAGGGCGATTACCGGCGCATTGAAAGCCAAGTGCTCAACGGAGGCTACAAAGGCTATCTCTTCGACACCATCGACGAGGTCGGTT
>CAMWUM010000093.1 GCA_947177435.1 uncultured Muribaculaceae bacterium | reverse complement strand
ATCAACTACCCCGCCATCCCCATCCCCGTGTCAGTCAACGAGTACGTGGAAATCGCCAACTGCTACAGCACAGAGAAGAGCGGCGGATTCGTCAACGGAATCCTCTACTCCGTCACCAAGCACCTTACCGAGCAGGGCATCATCAACAAGCAATTCTCATAAATCAATACATTAATCTATTATGCTGACAACTATTCTCAATCTCATCAGCCTCGAGGAGCCTACAGCACCAGCAGGTGGTGGCATGTCGTGGATTTTCCTTGTAGCCATCGTAGTCCTCTTCGGCTGGATGTTCTGGAAGCAGTCGCGTGACCAGAAGAAGCGCAAAGAGCAGATCGCCAAGCTCGACAAGGGCGCCAAGGTAGTCACCAACGCCGGCATCTACGGCAAAATCTGCGAGGTTAACGACGCTACTTTCATCGTAGAAATCGCCCCTGGTGTGAAAATCACCATCGACAAGGGCTGCGTGTTCCCCGCCAACGAAGACAAGAAGTAATCACACCAACACATCGGCGCCACGCAGCAGGCCAATATGGCCGGTTGCGTGGCGCATATGCTTATGGGTAGGCGCATTGACATAATCAAAGAGAAACTGCGGTCGCAACGTGGCCGCAACTTTATTGTGTTCCTCACGTTCGTGGGGCTCTCGGCATTGCTTTGGATGGTGCAGGCACTCAACGAGTTCACCCAGCGCGACATGCGTTGCCCGGTGGTCATCACTCACGTGCCCGACACGCTCACCCGCATCACCCCTCTGCCCGAGGCAATCAACGTCAACGTGCGAGCCAAGGGCACTGACATGCTCAAATATTCGTTTCGCGACGACCCTACCCTCACATTCGACTTCCGCTCGTACAAGCAAGGCAACCGCATGTTCCTTGGCGATGCTGCCTTCAAAGCATACTTACGCAATAAGTTTGGCAAAGACGTGGAGGTACAGTCCGTCAGCCCCGACTCTCTCATCGTCGAGTTCACGTCAAGCCCGCCCATCAAGGTGCCCGTACGCGCTGACGTAAAGGCCATTCCCGCCGTGCAGATGGTGCAGGTTGGCCGTCCCCACTCGCTCACCGACTCCGTTGAGGTCTACTCACTCAACGGCATACCTACCTCGATGCGCTACGTCTCAACCGAGCCGCTGACAATTAACGAGGTAAAGAAATCGCAAATCGTGCGCCTAGCCCTGTCGATGCCCCGAGGCATGCGAGCCATCCCCGACAGCGTAGACGTCGCTATCGAGGTCGAGCCTATGATTTCGCGCAAGGTCAAGACACCCGTGCGAGTAATCAACGCCCCCGCCGGCACTAAAATTATCCTGATGCCGTCACAGATCGACGTCTATTACGGCGTGCCGATGAGCACGTATCAAAAGGCCAATTCCGACCCGAAATTCGACGTCGTGGCCGACTACTCCAAGGTCAAGCCCGGTGGAGAACTCATCCCCGTGGAGATAGTCAAAATCCCCAAGAACTTCAATCACGTATACAAGTCGACCGACAGCCTCGACTTTTACATCGAACGCTGATGCCCACCCCTTCGCTCATAGCCATCACCGGAGGCATAGGCTCCGGGAAATCAGTTGTGTGCAGCGTGTTGCGCGCGCTCGGTTACCCTGTCTATGACTGCGACAGCCGCGCCAAAGCGCTGATGGACGCCGATACGGAAATCAAGCGGCGCATCGCCGCCGACATCAACCCGTCCGCCATCGACGCAAACGGATGCATCGACCGAAAGGCGCTGTCCGCCATCGTATTCAACGACGCAGACAAACTCGCTGCGCTCAACGCCATCGTACACTCTGCCGTCCGCGCAGACCTGCGAGCGTGGAAAAAAACTATGCCCACGGACTGCTCCATTTGCTTCGTAGAGACGGCCATATTATACCAAAGCGGCCTCGACCGAGAGGTAGAAGCCGTATGGGAAGTGGCTGCGCCGGTTGACGTGCGCAT
Source organism: uncultured Muribaculaceae bacterium (assembly GCA_947177435.1). GTDB lineage: Bacteria > Bacteroidota > Bacteroidia > Bacteroidales > Muribaculaceae > CAG-873. The sequence goes on along the minus strand of CAMWUM010000093.1, from coordinate 5,235 downwards.
AGCTCGCGTGCAGAAGCGCAGCGGCCTGACCGCCGCCGAGGTACGAGCCCGCATCGCCAGCCAGTCATTCACTCCTGCCTCCCCCCACCCCGTCACATGCCCCATCATCAACGATGGTCACACTTCCCTACTCCGGCAAATCGCCGCGCTCCTCCGCCATTAGAAACGGAAGACAGCGAATGAGTATGCCGGGAGGGAAACTTGGAGAATGCCGTTGGAGGGGAAATTCATATCCGAAGAAGCGGGGAAGACGTCGGAATCAGCGGGGGCTCCGGAGAGGACTGTCATTTTGCCGGACTTTCGCTTGGGAATGCCAAGTTTGCTGAGGTCGGCTTTCAGAGTGTAGCTGACGGGAAGGAGATTCGCCACTTTCAGGATATATTCACCCGTGCGGCTGTCGTAGACAATCGACGATGCCACGCGAGCTTCGGCCTTGTCCTGGTTGACCGGAGCAGCAACGGTGCTTTTAACCTGCGCGGGGATATACTCGTCACCACTGTTTTGGCCGTAAAGCTGCTGCACATAGTAGTCTACCGAAGGACGCACATCGCTGTTGTTGAAATAGATAAGGTCTGGACGCCACTGTGTATGGCCATCCTTGCTGAAAAGCGGAGCGTAAGAAGTCATTGCCACCACGTCGGCATTGCGCTCGACTGAGGTGAGGTACAGAGCCTCAGCCAGGGCCGTCTCTATATTGCTGGGGCGGCCGTCGAGATGGGCGGCGTACTCGCCGAGGTAGACCTGAGTGCCACCACGCTGATAGTCATCGTAATAATCCTGATTGTAGATCATCCAGCCGGGCGAAACGTAATAATGCTCGTCGACATAGGGAATGTCCAACTCACGGGCCAGACGCCAGCCTTCGTCGTAGTCAGCGCCCTCGTAGAACGGGCCGACAGTGCCGACCACCTTGACGTCGGGATAGGCCTTGGCGACGGCATCGTAAATCATGCGGAAACGCTCCTCAAACACCGGCGTAATCATATCTTCATTGCCAATGCCGATGTATTTCAGACCAAACGGTTCGGGATGTCCGGCTTCGGCTCGTACTCGTCCCCAACGGCTGTCGGCTGGTCCGTTGGCCCACTCGATGAGGTCGAGCACATCCTGAATGTAAGCGTCCATCTCCTCCATCGGTATGCCGCACTGCTGGCCACGGGTGGTGAGGGCGTCATGCGAATGGTGGGCAGCCGTACCCGAATTTTGGCAAGGCACTCCGGCAGCGAGCACAGGCAGAGGCTCGGCGCCGATATCCTCGCAGAATTGGAAATATTCATAATAGCCAAGGCCGCGTGTCTGGTGGTAGCCCCAAAGATTGCGCAGCGGGCGGCGAGCTTCCAGAGGGCCGACGCTGCCTTTCCAATCATAAATATTGTCGATGCCGTCGCCATGGGCCACGCATCCGCCGGGGAAACGAACAAATCGCGGAGGCAGGTCGGCCAAAGTCTGGGCCAAGTCGGCGCGCAGTCCGTTGTTGCGGCCCTTGAACGTGGAGCGCGGGAAGAGCGAAACCATATCGAGGTCGAACTTGCCACCGTCGCCAACCACAGTCAGCACCAGGCTTGCGCCATCCACGTCTGTGCCGGCCATAAATGATGCTGCATAGTCGGCCCAATCCTCCGAGGTCACATCTACAGTCTTTGCAGCGAGCGAGTTGCCATTAGCGTCAACCAGTTCGGCCTTGATCTTGGCATTGCCGCGTGCCTTGAAGTTCAAATCATAATTCTCAGCGGCATTGAGGGCAATGCCATCCCAGCCTCCATTGACAATCTGGAAGCCAGGGCGCGCATCTACGCTGAGGTAATGCGGATTATTGGCGTGGATGGGATTAGTGGTGGCGATCACAGCCGAGCCCTTGTCGGCCCTTGGCATCGACCAGGCAGTCAAGGCATTCCAATTCCAATCGTTGCCACGATCTGAAGGTTGGTACTCAAAATCGCGGTGTTGGATTAGTTCGTCGTACAGGCCACCGTCGGCAGCATAGTTAATATCCTCAAAGAAAATGCCGATGAGCATGTCGCTGATATGCTTGCGGCCTTTCGGATCTGCTTTGATCGAATATACAAACGGTTCCAGTCCGGCGAAGCGCTCGGCATCGCCGGCCATCGTCTCACTGTGGCGGGCATAGGCAGCATGACCCCGCTCGACAAAGGCTTTGAGGCTGTCGACCTCAGCGCGGGACATACGCAATTCACTGCCCATAACAGCCTTCCCGTCAACAGAGTACTGCCCTACTCTATCACGGTGCGACTTCTGCACTGTGTATGTTTGGGGCAGCCACCGCATCAGGTCGGGCGACTGGGCCGTAGCCAACACGTAGCCATCTTGGTCGGCGACCCACGTCGCCATCCAGCCATCGGCCGTACGGCTCAGACAGGGGGCAAACATCTTCTTATAACTGCCCCACGGACCGAAATCAGAACTAACGAACGAGTGTCCGTAGATTGGTTGCCAATCACTTTTAGCGTTAGGCCGCCAAGCCAGACGCATGCCGCCTTCGCCAGTAATTGACGAATAAGCGAGCACGTCGACGCTGTCGGCAGGCGTTTGGGCCGAGGCGGATACGGCAACCATGGCCGCAGCCAGCAATATAGTTTTATTCATTGGTAATAGATTTAAGTTCAATTGTTTATACAAGCCACTTACAGAGGAAGAAACCTCCGATCACCAGCCACACATATATGATGCCTGCAAGGGCGAACGGCTTGGCACCGGCCTGCTTGAATTTCTCAATACTCGTTTCTGCGCCGAGGGCCGTCATAGCCATAGTCAGCAGGAAGGTATCAAAATTGTTTATCAAATCATAGCCGGCAACCGGGATTACGTTGTAATTGGTAAGCAGCGAGTTAAGGCCTATCACTGCCAAGAACCAAAAGGCGAACCAAGGCACTGATATCTTGGTCTTGCCCTTTGTCTCACCTTTGCTTCGGCGCGACAGGAAGAGGCCCATCACCAGCAGCAGCGGGGCCAGCATCATCACGCGTATCATCTTGGTAATCGTAGCGTTATCGGCAATAGCCAAGGCGCCATCCGGGTCAACGGCATTGCCAGCGCCCACCACATGGGCCACCTCGTGGAGAGTCGAACCCGTGTACACGGCCATCTGCTGGTCACTAAGGTCAATCCAACCCGCGCGCCAAGCTATCGGGTAGAGAAACATAGACAGCGTGCCGAATATGACCACTGTCGAGACTGCAATGGCTGTCTTATAAGGTTGGCACTTTACCACCGGCTCAGCACCCAGTACAGCCGCCGCACCACAGACAGCACTGCCAGTCGATACCATCAGGGTCGTGTCCGAGTCCATACGCAGCAGTTTGCCGGCCAGGATGCCAACGCCCATCGTACCGCATATAATAATGGTGTCTACCAATATGGCAGAGCCGCCAATGTCCATCACCTGCTGAAACGTAAGGCGAAAACCGTAAAGGATAATGCCCAGGCGCAACAACTGCTTGGAACAAAACTTGATGCCGGGCACCCACGTGTCTGGCAGATGATTGCGCAGGCTGTTGGCATAGAGCATGCCGAGCACAATGCCGACAATCAGAGGGCTGAGATTAAGGTATTTGACCCACGCGAACCCGCTGACGTAAAACGCGGCCAGCGAAAACAAGGCTATTAACAGGATGCCGTGCGACACGGCTGCTGATTTCTCTGATATTCTCACTTTATTGCAGTATTAATTTTGACTGCAAATATACACAAAAAAATCCGACTATGAGACTTTTCAACCCATTATCTGCTTGATGGCCGAGTATGAGGCGTCCATATCCGCCAGTCGGAGCTTTGCCGCCTGCAAATCAGCGGCAGCATCGGCCAGCGCCCGTTCGCGTTCTCGCTTTTTGCCACGGGCAGCTTCGGACTCTGCTTTCAGCCGTGCGGTAAGGCCATAGACAATCTCGCCGTCAAGCAGTTCGACAAAAGCATGTCGGCGCTCATCAATATCGAGTCGGAGCCATTCGATGGCCGCATCGACGCGGCGAAAAGTATCATCAACAAAAATTCGGGCTTTATCGCGGCCCCCATCATAGAGAGTCGAGGGAATGCCCCAGAGATTTACGAAGGGTACGAGCGTCTTGAATGCCACCTCCACCTTATCCTTGGCTTTAAATCCAAGTTCTTCAAAATACAGTTCGGGCACATCTATCTCAACGCCAAGGTTCTTCATCAGATTGTTTTCAAATTGCGCTACGGTCCGGTCTACATATTCGAAATCCGTAAAGCAATCTCGCAAGGCGTCAGCCACCTTACCGGAAAGCGTGTCGATATGGCACCGCAACTCCCCCTGGAGCCTATAAGGGAATTCCTGAACGGCGCGGGGCCATACGCGGCGTTTGAACTCATCAAGACACTGGTTAATCTCGCTGTTGAGCTTGGCCCATTGGCTCGAGTTGGCATACTTCAAGCATTCACGCTTCGCGTCATCGGCTGCATTTTCAATCTGCTGAATATAATCTCGCGCAGCCTTTTCATAAGCCACGTTCAAATCCACCTTGCCCTGGCCTATGGCTGCATATATCAATCGCATGGCCCTATCAAGGCGGTTGATTCTGCCATCAAGCTCGCCATCAGGGATAGACAACTCCTCGCACTTCTGCTCCAGCGCCATTATCCTTTCCCTAAGCGATTGGATAGTATCCTTGGCAATCTGCCGAATGCGCGCGGCAGGCTGCCGCATCAGCAATTCTTCCTTTTGCGAAGCGATTATGCCGCGAATTTTCTCCTCCACCGGCCCCATAAGACTTAACGGGCCAAGTTCTGACGGACTTTTGAGCGAAAACTCGTCAGCCATATTCTCATAAAAAGCCCGCAGGGCATCATCAGCGTTTATCTCCTGCATCGGCATCTTTGCAATCAGCGCCATTAGGGCCGACAATGGCATCGGGTCTATGCTGCCGAACAGGTCATTAAGCGCCTCATTGCCGGCAGCCTGCAGGTAAGCGTCGATAGCACTCTTCACCCTCGTTTTCAGCTGCTCGGGCGTTTCGGGCTTTATGGCAAGCAACTGCACGTCATATTTGTTGACTGCCAGTACAATGCGGCCAACGCCCACTCGACTCGCCTTATCAAATATTATCTCGGTGTCGGTTGAGTCAAACGCTCGTCCGGCGTACAGCATCATCACGGCCACATCGGCTCTCTTGAGGAAGTCGGCAGTGCGCTCCTCACGCGATGCTACAGGGTCACTGAACCCCGGAGTGTCAACAATCTCAACGCCACGCAGCCACTCGT
>CAMWUM010000092.1 GCA_947177435.1 uncultured Muribaculaceae bacterium | reverse complement strand
GTATTAACGCCACTTTGCTTGCAAATGCACGCAATTTTTATCTACGTTATCCGCAGATGAATGAGGTTGTTAACCCAATTTTTCCGATGCTGTCGGAAAAATTAAAGCAGTTTCCGTTACCCTTGCATTTCCTTCCAATAGAGGAATCCTCGATTTTACCGACGCCATCGGAAAAATTCACAACTCCGGCTTCTACACTAATCGCCAACCTCTCATTCTCTCATATTGTTGAGCTTCTTACAGTGGAGGATCCTATAATTCGATTCTTCTACGAATTTGAATGTATACGTAATGTGTGGAGCGTAAAGGAATTGCGTCGACAAATATCTACAAATCTTCATATAAGAGTTGGACTCAGCAAGTCACCAGAATTGGTAATGCAGAGACTTTCGGAGATAACAGAGCATCAAAATTCCATCCTTCAAATCAAAGACCCTTTAACGTTGGAGTTTCTCGGTCTAAATGCCGGAGAATGCATCACAGAAAGTGATTTGGAAAATAGTTTAATATCCCATCTTCAAGAGTTTATTTTGGAGTTGGGTAAGGGCTTCTGCTTTGAGGCTCGACAAAAGCGGATGATTATTGACGATAGATATTATTTCGCAGATCTAATATTTTATAATCGCCTTATACATTGCAATGTAATAGTCGAATTGAAAAATGATGAATTCAAACATGAGTATCTTAGCCAACTTAACGCATACGTTTCTTATTATCGAGAGAATGAGTTGCAACCGGGTGATAATCCACCAATAGGAATACTCCTTTGCACAAGAAAGGGCAAACAAATGGTTGAGTATGCTTTAGCCGGAATGGATAACGCTTTGTTTGTTTCAACCTATCAATTATGCTTACCCGACAAGAGGCAACTTGAATCATTCTTGGCTAATGCGATAGACAATAATTGATAAGGACCTTTATTCACTAAAGTTCGGCGTGGAGGGAGGCGACGGGGCGCTCCATGAAGAGTGAGGCCAGGGGGTCGAACTTGTCGGGGGTGTCGGTGGTGAGGTAGCGAATGGAGCCGCCGCGGGTCAGGCGGCTGTCGATTTCGGGATGCCGGCGCAGGTAGTCACGCAGGCTGTCGGCCACGATAGGGCCTTGGCTCACGATGCTGATATTGGCGGGAGTGGCCTCACGAATGGATTGGTACAGAAGCGGATAGTGAGTGCAGCCGAGGATTATGGAGTCAATCTCGGGGCTTTGTGCCAGCAGGCGCTCGATGTCGCGGCGCACGAAGTAGTCGGCGCCGGGCGTGCCGATCTCGCCGCTCTCGACTATTGGGCACCACATCGGGCAGGGCTGCCCATAGGTGCTGAAGCCGGGGTGCAGCTTGGCAATCTCGATGTCGTAAGATTGCGAAGCGATGGTGCCTGGCGTACCTACGATGCCCACGTGGCCGGTACGGCTGATGTCGCCCGCCTTCTCGGCAGTAGGGCGGATGACGCCCAGCACGCGGCGGTCGGGAGCGAGCGTCGGCAGGTCGCGCTGCTGGATGGTGCGCAAGGCCTTGGCCGAGGCTGTGTTGCAAGCAAGTATCACAAGCGGGCAGCCTTGGGCAAACAGATACTTGACGGCCTGCAGCGTAAACTCGTACACTCGGTCGAACGAGCGCGTGCCGTAAGGCGCGCGTGCGTTGTCGCCAAGGTAGAGGTAATCATATTGAGGGAGCAGCCTGACAATCTCCTTGAGGATTGTCAGGCCGCCATATCCGGAATCGAAAACGCCGATGGGACCCATTTACAGGCGCTTGCGTATTTCTTCGGTTTCTTTCTCGTAGCCGGGCTTGGCCAGCAGGGCAAACATATTACGCTTATAGTCCTCGACGCCGGGCTGGTTGAACGGGTTGACGCCGAGCATGTAACCGCTGATGCCGCAAGCCAGCTCGAAGAAGTAGATGAGTTGGCCCAGGTATGCCTCCTGCAGAGCGGTGATGGTGATGCGCAGGTTGGGCACGCCGCCGGCGATGTGAGCCAGGCGAGTACCGGTCTCGGCCAGCTTGTTGACATAGTCGATACGCTTGCCGGCGATGTAGTTTAGGCCGTCAAGGTTGGCTTCGTCGGAGGGGATGGCCAGTTCGCGGGCAGGGTTCTCAACCGAGATGACGGTTTCGAAGATGGTGCGCTCGCCGTCCTGTATCCACTGGCCCATCGAGTGCAGGTCGGTAGTGTTGTCGACAGCGGCAGGGAAGATGCCCTTGTGGTCCTTACCCTCGCTCTCACCGTAAAGCTGCTTCCACCACTCTGCGAAATAATGGAGCTTGGGATTGTAGTTGACGAGGATTTCGATCTTCTTGCCCGAGCGGTAGAGAGCGTTGCGGGCAGCGGCGTATGCGATGGCGATATTGTCGGGGCCGGGGGCTGCCAACGACTTCTGCATATCCTGAGCGCCCTTGACCAGAGCGTCGATGTCGTAGCCAGCCACAGCGATGGGCAGCAGGCCCACGGGGGTGAGCACCGAGAAGCGTCCGCCGACAGAATCCTCGATTACGAAGGTCTTGTAACCCTCCTCGTCGGCCAGCTTGCGCAGGGCGCCGCGCTTGGCGTCGGTGATGGCCACGATGCTCTTGGCGGCCTCGGCGCGGCCCACCTGCTTCTCAAGCTGCTCTTTCAGCAGGCGGAATGCGATGGCGGGCTCGGTGGTGGTGCCCGACTTAGAAATCACGATTATGCCGAAGCGCTTGTCCTTGAGGTAGTCCTGCATCTCGTAGAGGTAATCCTCGCCGATGTTCTGGCCGGCGAAGAGCATCACCGGACCCTTAGGGCAATGGCCATAAGCGGCGAATGAGTCGTTGAGGGCCTCAATCACGGCCTTGGCGCCAAGGTAGCTGCCGCCGATGCCGATGGAGACAACCACGTCGCAGCGCTCACGCATGGCCTGCGCGGCGGCATTGATTTCGCTCAGCAGTGCGGCGTCGGTGCGTGAGGGGAGGTCAACCCAGCCGAGGAAGTCGTTGCCGGGAGCGTCGGCGTTGAGCACGTGGGCAAGGGCGTCTACGGCTTCGGGCACGAGGGCTTCGACCGCAGCGGGAGCGATAGCGTTTTTGATGTCTAAGGCGATATGCTTATCCATAATATAATAAGGTGTAAAAGTTGTAATCGTTGTGCAAAAGTACAAAATTTTTGCGGCACCGCAAAATAAATCCGCAACAAAAAAAACGATGGCGCGGCCCTGATGGCCGCGCCACGTATAATTTTTCGCTATTGGAGAGTTTAGAGATCGAAGTCACCTACTGCGATATAGTGCTGATAGGGATGGTCGCAGCCGGGGCAAGTTTGTGGGGGCACCTTGCCTACCTCTTCGTATCCGCAGACCATACAGCGCCAGGTCACGTCATGGTCCCTCTTCCAGAGGGTATCACCGACTACCATTTTGAGGAAGCGTTCGAAACGAGCCTTGTGCTTGTCCTCCACCTCGGCGATGGCGCGGAAGTGCGATGCGATATCGGGGAAGCCCTCTTCGTCGGCCACCTTGGCGGCGTTGGTGTAGAGGGTTACGCCCTCGTTCTGCTCCTCCGAGATGGCGGTGGCCAGGTTGGCGGCGGTGTCGCCGATTACGCCGGCGTCGACATCCATGGGCACGTCTACCTTGCCGCCTTCGAGGAATTTGAAGAACACCTTGGCGTGGTGAAGTTCATTGTCGGCCGTCTCGTTGAAAAGCTGCTCAACGGGATAGTAGCCTTCCTTGTCGGCCTGCTTGGCGTAGAAGATATAACGTGAGTAGGCCGTAGACTCGGCCAGGTATGCTGTTACGAGGTTTTTCTCAGTGCGGGTTCCTTTGATAGATTTCTTTGCGTTTTCCATTTTTGTAATATCTTTATCGGGTTTGTTTATCGGGTTTAGTGCAATTAAAACGCGTGGCCCGTCCGGTTTGTTCGGCCTCGGTATGCAAAAATGGCTAAAAAGTTTGCTTTTTCTGCATTTATTGGGATAAAACGGGGGAAAATTGTTAATTTTGCACGAAATTTTGTCAGATGAGGTTTCTACGCTTGATATTGGCAATGGCCGTGCTGTGCGCGGCGCTCCCCGTGGCCGCCCAGGCTCCGGAGGAGGCTCACGTGTGGACTCTCGTGCTCGACCCCGGCCACGGTGGCACCGACAAGGGCGCTTCGGGCGCCAAGGCCCACGAAAAGGACATAACCCTGGCCGTGGCCAAGCGCCTGCGCGACAAGGTGGAGAAGGAATACGGCAAAGAAGTGAACGTAGTGCTCACGCGCGACTCGGACGCCACGCTGGCCCTGCAGGACCGTGCCGACGTGGCCAACGGCGAGCAGGGCGACCTATTCATCTCCATCCACGTCAACTCGGTGGCGAAAAAGACTCGCGGTCGTGAAAAAATTGCCGGATGCGAGGTGTACACCTGCGGCCTGCACAAGTCGGAGAGCAACCTCGAAGTGGCCATGACGGAGAACGCCGTGATGGAGCTCGAACCAGACTACTCAGTCACGTACCAGGGCTTCGACCCGGGTTCTGACGAGTCGTACATCATCTTCGAGCTATCGCAGAGCGCCCACATGCGCCAGAGCGTCGAGTTCGCCGGGATGGCCCACGACCGCCTCGTGTCCACTGCCGGCCGCGTAGGCAAGGGCGTGAAGCAGGCCGGATTCTGGGTGCTGTGGTCCACGTCGATGCCGTCGGTGCTAGTCGAGCTCGACTTCATCTGCAACCCCGAAAGCGAAAACTTCCTCGCCTCTGAAAAGGGGCAGGACAAATGCGCGCAGGCACTGTTCGAGGCCTTCAGCGACTATTACGAACGCGCGCGCCGCCCAATGTGAAACCAATCCCTCCCCCACCTTGGCGGGAGGCCTTAAAATATATGAAAATGAAAAAGATATTCAAGAAGGAGGTTGTCATCGGCCTGAGCGCCCTGGTGGCGCTCGTCATCCTTTTCTTCGGGATAAACTGGCTAAAGGGAGTCAATATCTTCCGCCCGTCCAACAACTATTACGTGTCATACGCCAACATCGACGGCCTCACGGCCAACAACGCCGTGATGAGCAACGGATTCAAGGTGGGCGAAGTCAGCGAAATCACCTATGACTACGAGCACCCCGGCCTTATCAAGGTGGAGTTGAGCCTCGACAAGCGCATGCGCCTGCCCGAGGGCACCAAGGCAGTGCTCACTCCGGGCCTCATCGGTTCGCCGTCGATCGTGCTCAAACTTGGCGAGGGCCCCGGCACGCTCAGCCCCGGCGCTACCCTCGAGCCCGTATCCGAGCCCAGCATGCTTGAGTCGGCAGCATCTACCCTCAAACCGGCAGCCCAGTCGATACTCCCCAAGATTGACACGCTCCTCACCAACATCAACCGCATCACGGGCGACTCGGCCCTGCTCTCGTCAGTGCGCCGTCTTGACCAAATCACTGCCGACCTGCAGCGCACCACCGGCAACCTCGCCGCCATCACCGCCCAAGTCCAGCCTGCCGTGCGTAACCTCAACCAGGTGAGCGGCAACGCCGTGACCATCTCAGACAACCTGGCTCAGTTCTCCGGCTCACTCAACGAGATGCCCCTCGACACCATCGTGGCCAACCTCGAGGAGACGACCGCTAACCTACGCCTGCTCTCTGAGGAACTCAACAATCCCAACTCCTCACTCGGCCTGCTGATGCACGACCCCGCGCTCTACAACAATCTCAACAGCACGGTGCTGAGCATGGACTCACTCCTGCTCGACATCAAGGCCAACCCCAAACGCTACATCAACATCAAGGTGTTCTAAATATGATTACTTACGACCAGCTTAAGGAGGCCCAGGAGCGCAAAGACGCCCTGCGCAAATACCTTGACATAGACTCGAAAAAGATACAGGTGGAGGAGGAAGAACTCCGCACCCACGTGCCCGACTTCTGGGAGCATCCAGAAGAGGCCCGCAAACAGATGAAGAAAGTTAAGGATCTGCAGCAGTGGATCGACGGATACGCCGAAGTGGAGGGTGCAGTCGACGAGGTAACTGTCGGTTGGGACTTCCTCAAGGAGGAAGTAATCGACGAGGCCGAACTCGACGCCCTGTACGCCAAGGCTATCGGCCTGATTGAGAACCTCGAACTAAAGAACATGCTGCGCCGCGAGGAGGACAAGATGAGCGCTGTGCTCAAAATCAACTCCGGCGCCGGTGGCACCGAGAGCCAGGACTGGGCCTCGATGCTCATGCGCATGTACCTACGCTGGTGCGAAAAGAATGGTTACAAGACCTCCGTGGCCAACCTGCTCGACGGAGACGAGGCCGGCATCAAGTCGTGCACCATCAACGTTGAGGGCGACTTCGCCTACGGCTATCTAAAGAGCGAGACCGGCGTGCACCGCCTGGTGCGCGTGTCGCCCTACAATGCTCAGGGCAAGCGCATGACCTCGTTCGCATCCGTTTTCGTCACCCCACTCATCGACGACACCATCGAGGTGAAGGTCGACCCCGCACTCATGTCGTGGGACACCTTCCGCTCGGGCGGCGCCGGCGGCCAGAACGTCAACAAGGTGGAGTCGGGCGTGCGCCTGCGCTATCAGTTCACCGACCCTTACACCGGCGAGAAGGAGGAGATCCTCATCGAAAACACCGAGACCCGCGACCAGCCCAAGAACAAGGAAAACGCCCTCCGTCACCTCCGAAGCATCCTGTACAACAAGGAATTGCAGCACCGCATGGAGGAGCAATCCAAAGTCGAGGCCGGCAAAATGAAAATCGAATGGGGCTCGCAGATACGCTCATACGTGTTTGACGACCGCCGCGTCAAAGACCACCGCACCGACCATCAGACCAGCGACGTAGGCGGCGTAATGGACGGTGACATCGACGACTTCATCAAGGCATATCTCATGACCTTCGCCGGCAAAGAGCAATAACACCCGCCATGGACAGCCCGCGCATCATCGACCTCCCCGTCGTGACCGACCCCAGGGGCAACCTCTCCTTTATACAAGGGGGAGGACCGCTGCCATTTGAGATACAGCGATGCTACTGGATCTACGACGTGCCCGGAGGCAAGGTGCGCCACGGACGCGCCCTGAAGCGCACCACCGAACTGATCGTGGCTCTCAGCGGCAGCTTTGACGCCGTGATCGACGGTGTCGCCTACCACCTGTGCCGAGGCTACCAAGGCCTGCTGGTGCCCCCTAACCACTGGCGCGAACTCGTCAACTTCTCAACCAACGCCGTGGCATTGGTCCTCGCCGACACCCTCTACGACGAAGCCGACTATATCCGTCAGCAAGAGATATCAGAGAAATCAGAAGCATCAGAGCCTGCGTCTCCCGTGCCGGGCGCTTGCGCCCAGG
>CAMWUM010000091.1 GCA_947177435.1 uncultured Muribaculaceae bacterium | reverse complement strand
CCAGATCGGCAAGGAATTCCTCGTCGGCCTGCTCAACGCCACCATCATCTCAGCCGTGGTCTTCCTATACAACCTTTTCTTCATCCCAGGCAACTATGCCGTAAGCGTGTCGGTGAGCGTGTCGCTGTTCATCGTGGCCATGTTCGCCACCATCCTCGGCTCGGTGGTGCCCCTGACACTCGAAAAACTCAAAATCAACCCCGCCATAGCCACCGGCCCGTTCATACAGATATCCAACGACATCGTCGGTCTGATCATCTACGTGGCCGTATCCACTTGGTTCCTCAAAATCCTGCCAGTAGTCTGACCCCATGCGCGCATTCACATTCATCATCCTGGCCGCTGCCATCGCCATCACAGCCTGCGGCCAACTCCCCGGCCAGCCCGGCATCAACGACGCATACCAGCCTCGCACATATTACTCAGCCGACGGCGACAGCATGGCTTACCGCCTCCTCGCGCCCGAGGACGTGGCCGACACAGCCCTCTATCCCCTGGTGGTATTCCTGCACGGCAGCGGCGAGAAAGGCTACGACAACAAAAAGCAACTGAAACTCGGCGCGTCGGTATTCTCCAACCCCGCCACTATGGAGCAATACCCCGCCTACGTAGTTTTCCCCCAATGCTCGCATGACACATGGATCGGCGATCTCAACCCCCTGTCGTTCATGCCCGGCGCGCCGGCCAAGCCACTGGCCTCCAATATGGAAAAAGTAATCGGCATAATCGACGAGACCATCGCATCGTGCCCCGTCGACACCAACCGCATCTACCTCATCGGCATCTCGATGGGCGGAGTCGGCGTCTACGACCTCGCCACCCGCCATCCCGAGCGCATAGCGGCAGCCGTGCCTATCTGCGGAGCATTCAACCCCGACCTGCTGGCCCCGGCAGCCGAGGTGCCGTTCATGATATTCCACGGCGAAATTGACCCCGTAGTGCCCACATTCATCGCCCGCGACGATTACCGCGCCCTTAAAAAGGCCGGCGCCGACGCCCGCTACATTGAATTTTCAGGCACCGAGCACGAATCCTGGCATCAGGCCCTCAACCACCCCGACTTCCTCCCCTGGCTCTTCTCCCAATCCAAAAAATAATCTTAGCGGACGGATAACTTTTGACCGGCCACGATATAGAGGCCGGGAGAGAGGGGGACTGTGGTAACGCCGGCGTGGATGGATACGGTGCGAACCGTGCCGTCCGATCGCGCGACTGAGATGGCGAGTGGAGCTGAGGCCACGACCTCGATGCCGCCGCGCACGGCCTTTACCGACAGCGGAGCCAAGACTGCCGCCAAGGCATCCGTCAGCGGCTCATGGCTGCCATCCTGGCGGTAAACGTGGCCGTTGTGGAGAGTGAGATCCTTAGTCTGGTTGCCCTGGCCGCTGTGGCCATTGTCGAAGATGAGGCCCGGTCGGTCGCTGAGCGCCATTTCAGGCGTCTTGGTTATCATCCACCCCTGCTGGCCGGCAATGGTTACGGGAGTCATTTTCTCGCCTGGCCAGTCGCCAAACATCAAGTAAAACTCGCCGCTGGGAGTATTATCCCAACTATACGCATAGGCCTCATCCCACGGATTCTCAGAGTCTTGCAGATAATAGACGGTGATGGCGTCGTCGCCGCCCTGCTGCTGTCCGCCCCACTGCTTGGCCAGCCACTCGCACGACTTGCGCAGTCTGCGCTTGACGACAGCGCAGCGCTCCTGCTCGTTGGCGTTGCCGTACTGCGGCCAACGCTCGGCGTCGGCGCGGGCGCCGGCCTCAATGTAATCGGCAAAGGCCTGGGCATAATCCATCATCGCGTTGTACTTGTTTTCGTAGAAGTTGACCCACAAGCCCTTGACCACATCCATAAACGCCGGGAACTCGCACATCTGGCCTATCCAGGCATTGTGCCACTGCCGGCCCGAAGTGATGAACTGGCTCTTGTCTACGTTGAGCGACGAGCCGAAATCCCACACGGGGCCGAACATCCACTTCTGCTCGGCGCCCTGCTGGCGGTTGAGGTAGCAGCTGCCGTGGAACGATTCGTAATTGTCCATCACCTCCTGCACGATGTAGAACTTGGCGAGCGTCTCCAGGTCGACCATGTCGGCCCACGCGCACGTCTGACGGTCAGCCGAGTACACGGCATCGTTTATCGCCTGCATCTGCCGAGTGAGGTAATTCTCCTGCTGCTCAGACAGTTCCTCGGGAGTCTTGTACGTGAACCACAGTTCCGTGCCGTCGCCCTCGCGGATGGTGACGTGCGGGTCGTCAGGGTAATTGTCAAGCTCGACGAGCCAGCCGCCGGTGATTACCTCAGGGTCGGTTGCCAGGTCGGGCTGCTCGACGATGTTGACGCGGTTCTTGCCCACGCGTATGGTCTCGGTGAGGAAGTACAGGCCGATGTAGTCGCCGTTGAGCACCACCTCCACAGGCTGCTGGCCGGGCGTCCAGGGCATGCCCAGCTCGCGGCTGAGCCAGAAGCCCATCGTGTTGCGCAGGAATCCGTAAGAGTCGTCGGCGTGGGCCAGGAGCGCCCAGTGCTTGTTGCTGCCCAGGCCCAGCAGGTCGGCCTTCTCGCCAAGTTTCAGGCGGTAAGGCTTTTTGTCAAACCCGACCCACGTGTAGTTGCCGCGGCCTCGTATCTGCAGCGGCAGCGGAGCCTCGGCCGAGCCCACGGCCTTGAAATCACCCACCCCCATAGGGTCGAGGTAATAGGTGGCATCGACGTAGGCCTCCTTTGAGTCAATCGGCGCGCCGCCTGCGGTATTGATGTGCATCACGGGCAGAGTGCCGGAATATGTGGCCGCATGGGCCATGACGGCGCAGAGCGCCATAGCAATAGTCAGCAGTTTTTTCATCGCGTGGCTTATTTACAAAAAGAATGGCCTGATTTTTCAATCAAGCCATTCGCATTGCGCTTCAAGATGGACTCGAACCAACGACCCTCTGATTAACAGTCAGATGCTCTAACCGACTGCGCTATTGAAGCAATTTGCGCTCTCCTCTGAGATTGCGGTGCAAAATTACGGCATTTTTTTCAATCCACCAAACTTTTTGCGATTTTTTTGCGAAATATATTTCCAACGGGTTAACCGAGCAGGGGCAGCAGGTCGGCCGGATCGGAGATCACGTGGTCGGCCGGGCGCAGGTCGGCCACGGGGCCGAATCCCCAGGTCACGGCGGTGCTCTCGACGCAGGCGCGCCGGGCTGTCTCGACGTCTACGGCCGAGTCGCCAACGTACATCACCTCTGCCTTGGGCGTGGGGCAGGCGTTGAGCGCGGCGAACACTATCGACGGGTCGGGCTTGACAGGCACGCCGGGCTGCTGGCCCAAGATTGCGCGCCAGTTGGCGTTCGGGAAAAAGTGGCGCACGATTTTTTCGGTGGCGAACTGGTACTTGTTGCTCGTCACGGCCAGGTTGAGGCCACGATTGGTAAGCTCGGCCACCAGTTCGGGGATGCCCGGATAAGGCTCCGTCAGGTCGCAGCAGTGCTCGTCATAATGCTTGCGGAAATGCGTGAGCAGCCGGTCGATGATTTGCGGGTTGCGGGCGTCGGGCGGCAGGGCTCGCTCTATCAGGCGGCGCACGCCGTTGCCCACCATGCGGGGGTAGGCCTCGATCAGGTGGCCGGGATAGCCCATCTGGTTGAGGGCGTAGTTCACGGCCAGGCCGAGGTCGTCGATTGTGTTGAGCAGCGTGCCGTCGAGGTCAAATATGACAAGTGATTTCATTGCAAGTCAGGAATTAGAATGGATAGCCGATGGCAAAGTGGAGCTGGCAGTCACGACGCAAACGCGGATGCAACAGCGGCCAGTGTCGCTGGCCCCGGGCCGGGTTGTGAGCCTTGACGCCGAGATCAAATCGGATGACGAAGTAACTGAAATTGAGGCGTACGCCGGCGCCGTAGGAGGCGGCTATCTGCTCATAGAACTTGTCGAACTTAAATTCTCCGCCCGGCTGATTTTCATAACTGCGGATCGTCCAGATATTGCCGGCGTCAACAAAGAACGCGCCCTCGAGCCATCGCCACCATCCTCCGGCGCGCAGGCGGTACTCGACGTTGAGGGTGAGCAGGATGTCGCCGCACTGGTTGATGAAGTTGGCCACATCGTTGGCCGAGGCGTAGCATCCCGGACCGAGCGAGCGCACGCCCCAGCCGCGCACGCCGTTGGCGCCGCCGGCGTAGAATCGCTTTTCGAACGGCACCATGCGAGAGTTGAGGTAGGGCACAGCCACGCCGCCTGCTCCGTGCAGGGCCAGCGCGTGGTTGGGGCTGATGTTGTAGACGCGAGTCCAGTCGGCCTCGGCCTTGACGTACTGGGCGTACTGTATGCCGAATATCTTGTAGACGCCGCCGTGCTTCTGCTGGCCTGCGAGCGACGAGATGGCGTACAGCAGGTTGCCCGCGATCTCGACCGAGCCGCGTATGGTTGTGGACGCCGGCTGGGTATAGGCCTGCTCGCCGGGCTTGCGGTTGGTGCGGTAAAACGAATAGCCCATGCGCATGATGAAGTGGTCCTCGTAACTGTATCGCAGCAGCGGGTTGGCCGGGGCGATCGAGTCGAGGAAGTTAATCGTGCTCTTGGGCAGGCGCACGTAGTTGACATCGACCAGGTCGAAGGTGTGGCGCACAGTGTGGGTCCGGCGCTTGTGCGTCCATTTGTACTTCCACGCCGCGCCGGCTATCACGCGCGTGTACTCGGGCCGCTCCTGGTAATTGAACGACACGGCAAACTCCGTGCTCGCCGCCCGCCGGCGCCGGTATTGCAGCGGGATGAGCGGAAACTCAAACTTGGGCACGGTGTAGCTCACCTCGCCGGCGTACTCGGTGTAGCGGTTGTTGACAAATCCCTCGGCGCTCTTGCTCAGGTGCTCGTATGAGGCACGGGCCTTGACCACCAGCTCGTCTGAGCGGTGGGTGAGGTTGCGCTGGCGGTAGGTGACGCTTCCGCCCACGCCCAGGTCGCCCTCCGAGTTGGTGCCCTCGAGCGCGAAGGTGACGTTCTGCAGCTTGTTGCGCGACAGCAGCACGTAGGCGTCGACCATCTGCTGGCCGTCGACCGGGCCCACGGGGCGCACGTCGATGTTGATGTACTTCAATATGCTCAGCTGGCTCAGGAACTCGTAGGTGCGGTTCACCTGCGCCTCGTCGTAGACCGCCCCGGGCTGTATGAAGCACTTCTCATAGAGAATCGACGGGCGGATGTAATGGTCCTTGCCATAGACCACGCGCAGGCCGCGGTATTCGACCGTGTCCTGTGCCGCGGCGCGCGCCGTGGCCAGAGCGGCCACATTGTTGTAGTCGGTGATGAAATAGACGTTGCGTATGCGATAGCGCTCATGCGGCAATCCGCCTGGATTGGCCACGCGCAACGTCAGGGCTATGTCATGGCTGCCCCGCACGGTGTCGGCCACAAAGCCGATGTCGTCCTTCTTGAAGGCGTAGTATCCCTTGTTGCGCAGCAGCTTGGTGATTTCAAAGCGTATGTTGTCGAGGGCCTCGAGGTCAAACGGCGCGCCGGGCCGCGTGGCGTAGATAGCCGAGTCGGCGCGCAGGATGGCGGCGATGGCCGTGTCGGGCACGCTCAGCCGCAGACTCGAGATTCGGTACGGCTCGCCGGCGTCCACCACGTAGGTCAGGCTGATGCGCTTGCGCTCGGGCTGCGCGGCCGAGTCGATGCTGACGCTCGCGTGCAGGTATCCGCTGTTGATCAGGCCCTGCTCGATCTGCCGGCGGGAATTCTCGGCCAGCTGCTCGTCATAAATCACCGGCGGCTGGCCCAGCGACCGCAGCCAGCGGTTGTACCAGCGCGTGGAGTCACTGCCCGACAGGTTGTACATCCCCAGGCGGGCGCGCCACAGGCCCAGCATCTTCACGTTGGGCTTCTGCTTGAGATAAAGCTCCAGTTCCTTGGTCGGCACGTCGCACGAGTCGGCCTTGATCTTGACGCCATCGAGCAGCATCTGGCCCTGCGGCACGTACTTGGTGGGGCTGCACCCCGACAGCAGGGCGCATGCCACGACTAAGACAGCGCACGCCAGCGCCGCCCAATATGCCTTTGCAGATTTTTCCACGGCGCAAAAGTAATGATTTTTCGCCATATAAACAGCCGCTTGCCCCGATTTTTTTCATTAGCCTAAACGCAAATGGCTTAAATTTGCCTCCCACGAAAGCCCCAGCAAATTCGTCTCCCGCAGCTTTCGCTTGCGAAAGCATAAAACCCATAATCAACCCATAACCGCCATGTGCACGATAAAAGTAAAATTCCGCCCCTCAGCCCTCGCCGGCCACGAAGGCAACATCTACTACCAGGTCATCCACCAGCGCACGCCGCGCCAACTGCTCTCGGGCTGCCGCGTCTACCCCGCCGAGTGGGATTCCGCCCTCTCGACCGTGGCCTCGCCCGCCACATCCGACCGCATGCCGCTTATTGCGTCAATACGTGAGAAAATCATGGGCGACGTCGAGCGCCTTGGCCGCATAGCCCGCCATCTCGACGACGCCGGGCTCCCCTACTCGGCCGACGACGTCATCGCCGAGTTTCACCGCTATGCCAGCGAGTTCTCGCTCTTCCGCTTCATGCAGCGCGCCATCGACCGCCTCAAGACCAACGGCAAGACGCGCACCTCCGAGACATACACCGCCGCCCTCCGCAGTTTCAGGCAGTTCCGCGCCGACCAGGACATCATGCTCGACTGCATCAACTCCGACCTTATGGAGGCATACGAGGCCTGGCACGTCAGCCGAGGCAACGCGCCCAACACCATCTCGTTCTACATCCGCATCATCCGCGCCGTCTACAACCGCGCCCTCGAAAACGAAATAATGGTCAACCGCCACCCCTTCCGACGCGTCTACACCGGCGTCGAAAAGACCGTAAAGCGCGCCCTGCCCCTGCCCGCCATCCGCCGCATCCGGCTCCTCGACCTCTCGGCCCAGCCCCCCCTCGACTGGGCCCGCGACCTCTTCATCCTCAGTTTCATGCTCCGCGGCATGAGCTTCGTCGACATGGCGTACCTCCGCAAGGCCGACCTCGCCAACGGCTACGTGGCCTACCGCCGGCGCAAGACCGGCCAACTCCTCACCATCAAGTGGACACCCCAGATGCAGCAGATCCTCGACAAATACCCCGCCAACCCCACCGCATACCTACTGCCCATCATCCGGCGGCCGGGCATCAACGAGCGGTGCGCCTACCGCAACGCCGCCTACAACGTCAACCGCGCCCTCAAGACCATCGCCAGCATGGCCGGAATCGCCGTCCCCGTCACCCTCTACGTCGCGCGCCACAGCTGGGCCTCTGCCGCCAAAAGCAAAGGCATCCCCATCAGCGTCATCAGCGAAGGCATGGGCCACGACTCTGAATCCACCACCCAAATCTACCTCGCCAGCCTCGACACCTCCGTCGTCGACCGCGCCAA
>CAMWUM010000090.1 GCA_947177435.1 uncultured Muribaculaceae bacterium | reverse complement strand
TGTGCAATAAAGTGAATCGTTTATTCCACAACCGAGAGTGATGACAACAGTTATTGCGTGTCAGCGTCACAATCGTTAGCCAAGATTGGAAAGGCGCGACTTGCAAATCAAAGATTTTGGAAATATTTTTCTTTATCTTATTATCCTTTATATTGCTGTATATGTTGGTAATAACACCGAACGGCAAAACCTCTGCCAACATCCATGCCGGAGGATACGGATTTGAATAGACTTTGTAAAAGTGATTAATGAAATCTTCGTTAGACCGTTTAATTTCAACATCAAT
The DNA here is from genome assembly GCA_947177435.1 of uncultured Muribaculaceae bacterium. GTDB lineage: Bacteria > Bacteroidota > Bacteroidia > Bacteroidales > Muribaculaceae > CAG-873. The sequence continues at coordinate 7,226 of CAMWUM010000090.1, read as the reverse complement.
AAGTTCGAGTGTCTTATTGAACTTTACTCTATCCTTGAATAAATTCGGGTTAGTCATCCAGAACGGATCTCCATTCATTTCACTCCCGACATTTACCAAAGCACTCCTAACCGCAATCTCAATTTTCTCAATCTCATTGAAAATGAATAACCTTAACTCCTTGTCAAATCGATATATTGCCATAACTTTTTTGAAAGAAGAATCGGGCTTATACCTATGTTCTGTCTTTGGGAAAGCAAGGAATGGATGCATATAGGCCGACAAACGATAGTAGCCTACCATCGTCAGATAATGCTCGGCCATCTCTACGTCGTCGATGACCAAACCTCGATTTTTGAGAAGACTAACCAGTTCGTGGGGACTGGAATATGATTTAATAAATGATCTTTGTGGCATAAAAAAAACGACCCGCGCATTTGAGCATTGTCAAGAGGCTTGGCGGGTTCTAGTGGTGCAAATTTAGAGATAATTATTCATTCATCCAAATCATTCGACAAAAAAAATGCTAATTCAGAATATATCACAAAAACAGCCCGCACCTCTTGATCGAGCCGCGGGCTTTGTTATTCTTAAGGGGGGCTTAGCCGAGGAGCTGGTTGGCGTGCTCTTTGACTTTGATTTGCTTGGGGGTGAATATTTGCTCGATTACGCCGTCGGGACCGATTACGAAGGTGGTACGCAGGATGCCCATGTACTTGCGGCCGTACATCGACTTCTCGCCCCATGCGCCCATTTCCTCGGCCAGGCGATGGTCCACGTCAGAGATTAATGGGAACGGCAGCGAGTTCTTCTCGATAAAACGCTTGTGGGACGCCTGACTGTCGGGGCTCACGCCCACCACGGCATATCCCTGGGCGAGAAAACGCTCATAGCTGTCGCGGAGGCTGCACGCCTCGCTTGTACATCCCGGGGTTGAATCCTTCGGGTAAAAATACAGTACAAGTTTTTTGCCGGCGAAATCGCTCAGCTTCAGTTCCTTGCCATCCTGGTCAACGCCAAGTATCTCCGGCGCCTTCTGTCCAATTTCCATAATCATAAATATTTAATTTAACCTATAATTTATAACACCCGTCCGCTCCAAATCGTTTGCAAAATAAACATAAATAATGGCGATTTTCTATTTTGTGGGTAATTGAATGGGAGAGCTTTGCTGTCATTATCGCAAAGTCTAACCTATCGCTAAATTATTATGAAGAAAATCGTTGCTATTTTGCTGATCTGCTTTACGTGCTGCATGGGCAGCCGCTGTATGGCGGAAAGTCCGCTGCCGGTGCACCTCGACTTGTCGCTGGGCATGGGCACGCCATGCAAGGACATCAGGCCCTTTGACGCATCCATGAGCCTGAGCTATGACTTCAAGCGTTTTTCAATCTTCGCCATCTATCAGGGAGATGTCCTCGTCCCGAAAAGCGGCTTGACCAACAACTACAACCTCGTAAACAACTTAGGCGGCGGCCTCGGCTATCGCCTCCCCAGCCTCAACTGCTTTGAGGCCCGCGGATTTGTCACCAGGACAATCGGACACCCCACATTGCGCAACACCTCGTACAATCTCGGCCTGTACTGGCACTGCGGCTCATCCAATCTATTCCCATCGCCCGTAATAGGCATTGGCTACAACTGCAAGGATTTCTCCGCCGCGCCCACCTACCACGGCGCTTACATCTCGTTCGGCTTCCGCTTCTGACCCTCGGTGTGAATTTTCTTCGTCAACTTGATGTGTAAGTCATAATTTTTGGTTATATTTGCGCATAAATATGACCTATCTATGATGAAGAAATTCTATTGCCTTATGATGGCCGGGGCCGTTGGGCTTGGCGCCTACGCTTTTGATGCCAATTTCGTGTCGCCCAACGGGCTGGTGACGGCGGAGCTGAGCGATGCCGGCTTCGACGTGCGATATGGCGGCGCCAGCGTGTTCCAAATCCCGGAATTTGGCCTGGGCGAGGCTGCGCAGGCAACGGCCGCATCGGAGCCCGAACTCGTAACTTTTGACTATGACATGGCTGTCGGCAAGAAGAGCCACGCCAACAACCGCGCCAACCGCTATGTGCTCTCACTCGGAGGCAAGGCCGACATGGAACTGATGCTGGCCGACGACGGCTTCGCTTTCCGCTACGTCGGTCCGCAAGGCCAGGAGCACACCGCGTACCGCATCCCCGACGGGGCCGAGCGCTACGCGCAGAAGTGGACCGAGCCTTACGAGGAGTTCTTCCCCATGGCCACGTCGAGCGGCGAGGCCGGGGCGCACTGGGGCTATCCCACGCTGGTGAAGGCCAAGGACGCCGACGCTTGGGCGCTAATCTCCGAGGCAGGCATCGAGCGCTGGCACAGCGCCTCGTCGCTGGTGAGCGACGGCGAGACCTACCGTGTGGTGCCAGCCGACAATTTCAAGCATTACTCCGGCACGTGGGCCACGCCCTGGCGCGTAGCCATCATCGGCACTCTGCCCACCCTTGTCGAGTCCACGCTCGTGACCGACCTCAGCCCCGCGCCTCAGCCCGGCGACTACTCGTGGGTCGAGCCCGGCTCGGTGTCGTGGATCTACTGGGCCAACAACCACGGCTCCAACGATTACCAGATTGTAAAGGAATACATCGACATGGCTGCCGAGCTGCGCCTGCCATACGTGCTCATCGACGCCGAATGGGACGTGATGGGCAACGGCGGCGACATCATCGACGCCCTGCGCTATGCCCACGAAAAGGGCATCAAGCCGCTCGTATGGTACAACTCCTCCACGGCCTGGACCAACGGCGCGCCCACCCCGCAGTGGCGCCTCAACAATCCGGCCGACCGCGAGCGGGAGTTCGCCTGGCTCGACTCGCTGGGCGTGGCCGGCGTGAAGATTGACTTTTTCCGTGGCGACCACCAGGAGACGATGGAGTATTGCATCGACCTGCTCGAATCGGCCGCAAGGCACGGGCTTATGGTCAACTTCCACGGCGCCACCATCCCCCGAGGCTGGCAGCGCACCTATCCCAACCTGCTCTCGGTCGAGGCCGTCTACGGAGCCGAGTGGTACAACAACCTGCCCGTGCTCACCGACCGCGCCGCAGCCCACAACGCCACCCTACCCTTCACGCGCAATGTGATTGGCCCGATGGATTACACCCCCTGCGCATTCTCCGACTCTCAGCATCCGCACATCACCACCCACGCCCACGAGCTGGCCCTGCCCGTCCTCTTCGAGACGCCGCTCCAGCACTGGGCCGACCGCCCGAGCAGCTACCTGGCCCAGCCTGCCGAGGTACAGGCCTTCATAAGCATGCTGCCCACAGCATGGGACGAAACGCGCCTGCTATCCGGCTATCCCGGCGACCACGTGGCCATCGCCCGCCGCAGCGGTAACAACTGGTACGTGGGCGTAATCAACGGCACCAACGACTACAAGGACGTGGCCCTTGACTGGTCAGCCCTCGGCCAAGGCCCGTGGCATGCGACCGTGTATGCCGACGCCGCAAGCACGGCCAACGCACCGCGGCCGGCCGAACTCGACCCCGCCCAGGCCTGGGATATTTCTACGACCGACAACCTCCCGGCCTCGGTGCGCCTGCACCCCCGCGGCGGCTGCGTCTTAGTTGTTAAGGGAAAGTAGGGACGCACGGTTCGTGCGTCCGTCGTCAGCATTGGTAACCAGCATATTGCGGACGGGCGCACGAACCGTGCGCCCCTACTAAAACTTTAACACATTGGACTGCGTGCAATCCAATAATTATTAGTATCTTTGCCAAAATATTCATTCACAACAAATAATCCAATGAAAAACAGTTACCTTCTCGTCCTCATGGTCCTGGCGCTGTTCCTGCCGCTTTCGGCCCGGGCCCAGTACACAGGTGAGCACTACATCATGCACACCAGCGGACTGCACATGGCCAAGTCGCCCAACAGCGCCGTGCTCCGCTCTTCTGCCATCACCAACGACACCAAGCTGACCATCACCGATGCCGGCAACGGATACTACAAAATCCAGGCTGCCGACGGCACGTACCTGGCCAGAAACGGCTCCAACCCCTGGAACACCGGCTTTATCGAAGACGGCAGCGGCGACGTGGCCCTATTCCAGATCGAAGAGAGCGGCAACTTCATTAAAATCAAGAACAAAGCCTCTGGCGGATACCTCGGCGTCGATAAGGCCGAGCAAGGCGGCTACGTATTCTGCGACAAGGACGGCACAAGCACTATGCACATGTGGTTCCTGGCCGACGCAATCGACACTGAGGTGCCTCACTCCTATTTCAATGTCATGGTCAATCCCGGCGCACCGCGCCAGCAGTTCGACGGCTGGGGCATCTCACTATGCTGGTGGGCCCACATGGCCGGCGAGTGGGATGACGAGATAATCGATCAGGTAGTCGACTGGCTCGTCCTCCCCGAGAACCTCAACTACCGCGTGTTCCGCTACAACATCGGCGGCGGCGACGACCCCGAAAACAACAACTGCGAACCGCACCACATGGACAAGGGCAAGGGCCACCGCGCTGAGATTCCCGGCTTCAAGGCGTACGAGGATTCGGAGTACGACTGGAGCGCCGACGAGGCCCAGATCAAGATTATGCGCAAGATCAAGGAGAAGAGGCCCGACGCCGTGTTTGAGGCTTTCAGCAACTCCGCTCCTTGGTGGATGACTTACAGCGGATGCTGCTCGGGCAACAGCAGCGCCGGCAAGGACAACCTCAAGCCTGAATACTACGAGGCTTTCGCCGACTACCTGATCGATGTGATGGTGCACATGAAGGAGGTTGAGGGCATCGAATTCCTGACCCTCGACCCGTTCAACGAGCCCATGACCAGCTTCTGGGGCCGCAATGGCGGCCAGGAGGGCTGCCACTTTGACGTGCAGTCGATGTCTGACTTCATCAAAGTGCTCTATCCCAAGCTCCAGGCCTCGGGCCTCAGCACCGTAATCTCGGCTTGCGACGAGACCGCCGTGGGCCAGCAAATCGCCGATATCAAGCATTTCAAGACTGACGGCAGCCTCCCCCTCATCGGCCAAATCAACACCCACACCTACCAAGGTAACTCCGTAGACTGCTGCAAAATCAGCGCCCTCTGCGCGGCCGAAGGCATACCCTTGTGGATGAGTGAGGTAGGCGCCGGAGGCAGCGGCATCCAGGGCAACCTCAACATGGCTAATCACCTCATCCGTGACATGCGCTACATCGAGCCTACCGTATGGTGCGACTGGCAGTACATTGAGGAGCTCAACGACCAGTGGTGCCTGGTGCGCGGCAACCTCAACACCGGCGACGTGCGCCGCGTCAACAACTATTTCGTGCGCCACCACATCACCCACTACATCAAGCCCGGATACACCATCCTGACCTCGACCAACGACAATACGCTGGCTGCCACCAATCCCGAAGGCAACGAACTCGTGTTCGTAGTCGTCAATCCCGACGCCATCAAGTCGAGCTACACTGTCGACCTCGGCATGTACTCTAACATCGGCGTGCCCACCGTGGCCCTGCAGAGCCGAGACAACAAGTACGACCAGGATATGCCCTACGAACTCAAAGACAGTTACTTGACCTTTGACCTCGAAGGCCTCACCATCGCCACGTTCGTAATCCCCGTGCAGAGCGACCTGCAGACCGAGCTCGTCGATGGCGGCGAATACTACATCCTGCCCCGCCGCTCGGCCACCGACGTAATCAGCGCCCGCGACGGCAAGGTGTGCCTGCAGCCCGCCGAACTCGCTGCCGACCAGATCTGGAAGGCCAGCCTCAACGGCGGCAAGGTGAAATTCACCAATCGCGACGGCCAAATCATCACCGCCGGCTCGGGATACGGCCTCATCTATACCGAACAGGTTACTGGCACCCAGGAATTTGAGCTCAACTCCGTAGGCCAGCAGTACTTCAAGATTGAGGCCGGCGGCAAGGCATTTGACCTCGAGCAAGACAAGTCGTCAACCGGCACCGCAGTGGGCATGTGGGAATATGGCACCGACCCCGCCGCTGCCACCCACCGCCAGTGGCGCTTCCTGCCCATCGCCGACCGCAGCCACATCACTCCCGTGCCCGGCGGCATCAACGCTGTCGACGCTGAGGCAGGCGCAAGCATCGCTTCGGCCGAGGGCATGGTCCAGATCCAGGCTCCCGAAGCCGGCCAAGTAACAATCGCCACCCTTGACGGCCGCGTAATGTACTCGGCCAAAACAGCCCAGGCCATGGTAGAGCTCCCCGCCGGCATCTACGCCGTCAGCTTCGCCTCCGCTTCGGGCCGCACCTCACAACTCATCCGCGTACGCTAATCCCGGATACATAATAACGAGCGCCCCCGCCTTTAACTTAGGCGGGGGCGCTTAGTCTATCTTCTTGCGAGCCAAGCCTTGCGTTCGGGCTCTGGAAACTTCTCGATGGCGTATCGCAGCGTCGTGCGCGGCAGCCTGTCGGCGTTTCGCTCCAGATAATCGACCAGAAATGCCTTGTCACGCTTGCCCACCTCGCGCAGCATCCAGCCCATCGCCTTGTGTATGAGGTCATGGCCATGGCCCATCAGCAAGTCGACGATGGCAAACGTCGGCCCGAAGATGCCATTGCGTATGAAATGGAAAGTGGAGACGATGGCAATGCGCTGCTCCCACAAGTTTTCGCTGCGGGCCAACGCCAGCAGAGTTGGCATACAGTCGGCGCAGTCGAGCAGCAGATGCGGCCCGAGCACATACTCGCACGAGAGGTCCACAAGGTCCCAATTGTTGGCCTGTCGCGCCCACTTCAGATAAAAGTCTGCAATCTCCTTGCGGCGCGTCGCCTTCGCGTCGGCCGCCTCGGCTGAGTCCTTCCTCTTAGGCAAAGCAGCCTTCATCTCCTCAACGAGCAAAAGAAAACCGGCCAGACGCACCTCGTGCCACGGCGAACTCACCAGCACGGCAATCTCATCAAGCGGCACCAGCAACTTGGCCTCTCGGACGATAGCCCGCGTCTGCGGCACCTTCAGCCCCAGAAACTGGTCGCCCTCGCCATACTGCCCCGCGCCCGTCTTGAAGAACCGCATCAGCACAGCCCTCTGCGCCTCATCGCGCATCTCCTCCAGCAGCCCGCTCACCTCCGCCGCCGTCACCTTCTCCTTCTCCATAAAAATCATATTTAAATTATTAATAAAAAAAAGTAGTTGGCTGGGGAACCAACTACTTGATGGGGAGGTGGTCCCACTAGGGCTTGAACCTAGGACTCCCTGATTATGAGTCAGGTGCTCTAACCAACTGAGCTATAGGACCGGGC
>CAMWUM010000089.1 GCA_947177435.1 uncultured Muribaculaceae bacterium | reverse complement strand
GCCCGAAGCCGTCTACTACGCCATGCTCATGCCTGAGTTTACCTCTACGGGCATGCCCATCAACTGGGTATCATCCAACCCCGAAATCCTGTCCGAGAGCGGCCTGGTGCGCTCGCCCGAGGATGCCGACGCTGTGGTGGCTATGACAGCATACGTGGCTGATGAGGCGATGGTGTTCGACGCGCTCGTGCCCAAGCGCGACCCAGCCCGCGCCCTGCTCATCAATTTCTACTTCGAATCTTCTGACCTGCGCGACGGCAAGGTGCGCGACTATAGCGGCCGCGGCCACGACGCACAGGTGATGGGCAACGCTGTTATCAACGGCAAGCTCGACCTCACCGCCAACACCGATGCCGGATTTGCCACCAACGGATATCTGATCGTGCCGCAAGGAGTGCTCGACAGCCTGCGCAGCTACACGTTCATTGCCGACATCAACGCCCTGGCTCTCGAGCACCAGCCGCGTATCTACGACTTCGGTTCGGGTTCGGGCAACAGCGTGTTCCTCCGCACCAACGGCTTCGGTGCCGGTCTGAAATACAATGGCGGCACCACCGTAATCGTTCCGGGCAAGGAGCCCCTAGCCACAGGCCTCGACTATCGCATCGCCGTCACCTTCGACGCCGCCACCCGCACCACCACCATCGTGGTCAATGGCGAGCAGTCTGCCCAGAGCACGGCCATCACCACCGAGCCCTACATGCTGGCTCGCGTGGCCAAGGATGCCCGTAACTACATCGGACGCACCCAGTGGTGGGATGCCAACGTCAAGGGCGACAACGTCGACTTCCAAGGCACCATCGACAACTTCCGCCTCTACGCCACCGCCCTCACCCTCGACGAAATCGCCGCAGTCTTCGCCAACGACGGCATCGACGCTCCCGAGGCCGACAACGATCCGCTGCTCTCAAAGGCCATCGTCGCCCAAGGCGAGCAAGTGCAAGTCAACGCCGCCGGCACAGTGTACGTCTACACCCTCTCCGGCCAGCTCGTAAAGACCGCCAGCGGCAGCTTCGCAGCCGACCTCCCCACCGGCCTCTACATCGTGCGCTCATCCGCCCGCGCCTCCAAACTGATAGTGCGCTAAGCTCCCCTCATCAAAAAGAGTGGCGGAGATTTATTCTCCGCCACTCTTTCTATATTAACTAAGAGGTTTGGAATAACGGGGTATAATTGCTATCTTTGCGCATTAATGTTTGGAGAAATGAAAAATCGATTGATGCTTGTGGCTATGGCTGCCGTGTCGCTTTCGGGCGCGATGGCGCAGGAGATGTGGCAGTCTCCCGAGGCGATAGGGGAGAACAAACTTGACTACCATGCGACGCTTGGGCGTGTGAATGCCAATGATTTGTCATTGGATGGCATGTGGCGATTCTGTTGGTCGAAGGATCCGCAGAGCAGGCCGGCTGACTTCTACCGCGATGGGTACGACGTGAGCGGCTGGGCCGAGATTGAGGTGCCCTGCGCTTGGCAGTTGCAAGGGTTCGGATTGCCGATTTACACCAACTTTCCGTTGCCGTTTGCCAATGTCCCGCCGGGCGTGATGGCCGAGCCGCCAGCGGATTGGTATGCCTATGAGCACCGCAATCCGGTTGGCAGCTACGTGTGCGATTTTTCGGTTGATTTTGATAAGAAAAAGCATTATTTGCTGGAGTTTGGTGGCGTAAAGTCGGCGTTTTACGTATGGGTCAACGGCCAGTACGTGGGATATAGCCAAAACTCGATGTCGCCGGCCGAGTTTGACGTCACGCCCTACCTGCGCCGAGGCGAAAACCGCCTGGCGGTAGAGGTTTACCGCTGGTGCGACGGCAGTTACCTCGAGGATCAAGATATGTGGCGCATGAGCGGCATCTTCCGCAGCGTGGCTTTGCGTGAGCGCCCGGAGGTGTATGTCGTCGATTACAGCGTGACGCCGACGCTCAGCCCTGACCTCAAGCATGGAACGCTCAGGGTGGAGGCTGACCTTTCGGTTGACAAGCGCGGCGTGGTGGCCGAGGCCACGTTCAACGGCCAGACCAAGACGCTGCCTGCCACATTCGAGATTGACGACCCGCGCCTATGGTCGGCCGAGACGCCCAACCTCTACGATGTCAGCATTCGCCTGCGTAAGGGCGGCAAGACACTCGAGGAGATGGCCTGCCGCACGGGCTTTCGCCGTGTGGAGATACGCGGGGAGGTGCTTTATTTCAACAATAAGCCGATTAAGTTAAAGGGTGTCAACCGCCACGAACACCATCCGCGATATGGACGCACGCTCGACGAGGCCACGATGCGCCGCGACCTTGAACTTATGAAGCAGGCCAACATCAACATGGTGAGGACAAGCCACTATCCTGATGATCCGCGTTTTTACGACCTCTGCGACGAGTACGGCATCTACGTGATGGACGAGGCCAACCAGGAGAGCCACGAAATGGGCATAGGCAACCGCATATTCGGCGACAACCCCGATTGGCGCGCCGCGCACGTGGACCGCGCTCGCTCGCTGGTGAAGCGCGACCGCAATCACCCGTCGGTTATCATCTGGTCGCTGGGCAACGAGGGCGGCAGCGGTTCCAACCTGCTGGCCATGCGCCAGGAGGTGCTGGACATCGACACGACACGCCCTGTCTTTTGCGACTCAGATCGCGATGTGTCTGATATTTACGACGACAGTTACCTCACGCCCCAGCGTCTGGCCGAGGTGGCTATTGAAGTAACCGACCGCCCCGTGATGATGCGGGAGTATGCACACGCGATGGGCAACTCCCTTGGCAATTTCAAGGAATACTGGGATGTGATCTACGCCGACTCGTCTATTGTCGGGGCAGCCGTTTGGGACTTTGTGGACCAAGGCCTTGCAAAGAGCATAAGTACTATTGGCCAACCTGGCGGAATTTCCCGCAGTTGGTCGCTGGCCAAGGGCGATGACGAGTTCTGGGCATACGGTGGCGACTTCGGCGACAGGCCCACCGATGGGCAGTTCTGCCTCAATGGCCTTGTCAGCGCTGACCGTGTGCCGCATCCGCATTTCTATGAGTTGAAGAAAGTTTACCAAAACATTGACTTTAAGTTAAATCCTGACGGCACGGTCACTCCCATAAATCGCTACGACTTCCTGCCGCTGTCGGCCTTTGACATCGTCACTGAAAAGAGCACTGACGGGCAGTGGCTCACAGCCAGCGCAAGGCTGAAAGAGGATTGCATCTGGGCACCGAAGGGATTTGTCGTGGCCCGCGAGCAGTTCCGTATAGGCGATGTTGTAGAATCGGCGCCGTTGCAGGGCAAGAAGTCGGAGATTGTTATTAACCCGTTGACTGCCAGTGTTGACAAGTGGATGGTCAATGGTGAGAATGTGCTCGCCGGTTCGTTGCATCTCCACCTCTGGAAGCCGGCCAATGACAACCAACGCGCCAACGGTTACGAACAGCGCCTCGGCCCTTGGCGCGATGCCGTGGCTAATGCCGACGTCAAGGTGCTCAAGAATGATGGCGACACGGTGCGCTGCCTGCTCACTATGCTCGACGGCATGGCTGAGTGCGAGATCGAGTATGTGCTGACGCCTCGCAACACGCTTATGGTTACTGCTTCATATCGTCCGCTGGCTGATGAGTTGCCGTTGATGCCTAAGTTCGGATTCTCTTGCCAAGTCAACGGAGTAGACAGCGTAAACTGGCACGGACGCGGCCCGCAGGAGTGCTATCCTGACCGCCAGACCGGTGCCTTCGTTGGTGATTACTCCCTGCCGATTAGCGAATATGCGGTTGATTACTCACTGCCGCAAGACAATAGTTGCCGCACCGATGTGACCGAAGCACAAGTCGGTGCCCTGCAGATCCGCGCTATTGGTGAGCCATTCTGCCTACGCGCCTGGAATTACGACGAAAGCGCCCTCGAAACCTGCCGTCATCCACACGAAATCACCCGCACCCCATACGCTACAGTCAACATCGACCAAGCCATCCACGGCGTAGGCGGCATCGACACCTGGGGTGCCCGCACCCTCGACGCCTACACCGTCCCCGCCACCCATCCCCGCCAAATGCAGTTCGAACTCTCCGTTACTGGCCGTCCATTATGACGGTGGCTTGGGAGGGAGCGGCGAGGAGGGCAGCGGCGATCTGCTGCACTTGGCTGGGGGTGAGGGAGCGGATTGTGTTGACTCGCTCCCATTGGTGCGTGTCGTCGTAGAGGAAGAGGTGAGTCAGGGCATTGAGGGGGAATGCCTGCTGGAGCGTGGCGGTGTATTCGTTGGTGCCTTCGTAGCGGCGGACGGCATCGAATAGCTCGGGGTCGGGGCCGTTTTCGGCCACGTCGCGCAGGCCCTGCTCGACAAGCGTGAGCAACTGTTCGGCCTGCTCGGGATTGGTGTCAAACGATATGATCAGGCCGAATGCGCCCTCGTTTTCGATGGCGTAGTAATCGACATTGGGCACGTATGTGCCGCCCGACTGCTCGCGCAAGGTCTGGATATATGTGCGTTCGAGGATTGTGGCGAGCACCTTGATAGCCATGGCATCGGGGAGGGTGTAAGGCATCCGTGCCTCGTACTGGCGGTGCACCTTGGTGACAGGCGAACTCATCGGATAAGAAAAGCGCATTCTGCGCACGCCGGGGAGAGCGTAGCGGTCTATCGGCCTGAAGGCAGGGCGCGAGGCCGAACCGTCGCCGGGCAGCGAAGCGATGTACCGTTCCAGCAGCGGCTCGACATCGGTATAGTTGACATTGCCGACGATGATAAAATCGTAGGCGGCAGGATTAGCCATGCGTGTGCGCGCCATGTCGAGAGCGCGGACGTAGTTGGCGGTGTCGACATCGGCAGCGGCGATAGGCCGCATCATCGGATTGCCGGGGCCGTACACGGCAGCCGATACCGAATCGGCGAACACTGACGCGGGATCGCTCGCCATGTCGGCGATGTGGGCGCGCAGCATGCGCAGATAATTGTCAAACACAGCGCTGTCGCATCGGGCCGTGGTGAGGCGCAGGTGCATCAGCCGCAGGGCATCGGTCAGGCCGGCCGTGTCGGATGTGGTGGTACAGTCGATGGCATTGAAGTAGGGGCCGAAGGTGACGTCGATGTCGAGCATGCGCCCCTTGAACTTGCGTTCGAGGTCTAAGGCCGAGAAGTCGCCAATGCCGCCGAGGGTGAGCAGCGCGTCGGCTATCTCGGCGTCGATGCGCGAAATGCCTGACATCTCCGACATGCCGCCGCGGGCCACGGCGCGCACAGTCACCTCGTCTGTGAGCACGTCGCGTCGGCATACGGCCACGCGAGCGCCATTGGAGAGCACATAGCGGCGACCGTCGCACATGGTGTCAACCTCCCACTTAACGATGCTCCCCGGTGTAGGCTCTACGGTAAACAGCGGACGGCGATAAGACGTATCGGCCACCGGCGCCTCCACCTGCGCGTCTTGCCAGGCCTTGTTGACTATCAGCCGAAGAGCCTCGCTCGATGGCCTTGCTGGGTCTGTCTGAGCCTTTTCAACCATCATGGCGGTGAGGTTGTCGGGCCGGATGGTACGGGAGATGAATGCGTCGAGGCCGTCGACAGTGATAGTGTCGGCAAAGTCGGCGAACGTCTGCATCTCGTCGGTGGTCGAGAGCACAACGTTGCCTTTGGCGAAGTGTTCGGAAATACGGTCAAACTGCTCGTAATTGTTCCTTTCGTCAGATGTAACGGGCATCCTCTCAACCAAATGCCATATCACCTGCCGGGCCATGTCAAGTTCGTCATCCGTGACGCCGTATACGGCTATGCGCTTGGCCTGAGCCACGATTTGGTCCAGGGCCTTGGCGCGCCGGCGTGCGTCGTAGAGGCAGTAGATGCGGAACGAGTCTTTGCTGTCAGCGCCATAGTACTGAGTGTACTCCGACTCGGCGGCCGACCATGGCGTGCCGGGGGCGGTAAGCAACGCCGAAAGGCGCTGATTGAGGATTAGCGACGTGGCGAGGCCGAGGAGGCTGTCGTTGATATAGCTGGCGGTGTTGCGGCGGTCGCGAGACGGCAGGTCGACCTTGAACCACAAGTCAATCTGGCAGGCTGGAAACTCCGGATCAGTCACCACGCCGGCGGCAATGCCCTGGTGATTGGGCACTTGCTCCCAATGGCGCACAGATGGCTCCGTCTTCGGCGTGATGTCGCCCCATAATTCGCGTATCTTAGCCTCCACCTCGTCGGGGTCGATGCTGCCAATCACGATTATGGCTTGGTGCTGAGGCTGGTACCATTTTTCGTAGAAATCGCGCAAGTTCTTGGCTGTGAATGTTTGCAGTACGTCGATGTCGCCGATGGGCAGTTGGCAGTAGCGGCTGTCGGCGCCGTAGAGAATGGGCATCATCTGCTGCAGGATGCGCTCGGTGGCATCGTTGCCCTGGCGCCACTCCTCGATTATGATAGGCCGCTCCTTGTCGATGGCTGCGTCAGAGAGCGTGAGCGCGTGCGAGATGTCACACAGGGCCAGCAGGGCAGTGTCCACTGCGCCGGCTCCGGAGCGTATGTCGAGGCCGGTGATATGAAAAGTGGTGATGTCCTGGCCGGTAGCGGCGTTGATGTCGTAGCCGAAACTGAGGCCGAAACTTTCGAGTTTGGGCACCATCGAGGCGCCTGGAAAATGTTCTGAGCCGTTGAAGGCCATGTGTTCAAGAAAGTGTGCCATACCGAGTTGGTTTGGCTCCTCAACGGCGCATCCGGTCTGTTCCATCAGGTATAGATTGACCTTGTAAGCAGGTCGATGGCACGGATATATGTAATAGCTCAGGCCATTGGGCAGTTTGCCGTACACAATGGTCGAGTCCATCTGCAGCGTGCGGTCAGGGAAAGCCCAGGAGGCCACGGCGCACACGGCTGCCATGGCCACGGCTAACAGGCGGGGAAATAGGCGATGTGTTTTATTAGTGAAGATTCGCATGGCGTATCGATGAAAAAATCGGCCCGGGGGAGCGGGCCGATTCGAATATCTTGGGGTCAGGGGAGATTAAAAGATGTCGGTATCGAAGCCCGAGTCGACGATGTCGTCGGAGATGATGTCCTCGATGGTCGAATCCTCTTCGAAGTTTACGTCTATTTCCTCGAAATCGTCGTCGAAAGCCATCAGGTTCTCATCCTCAATGTCAATCATGCTGGTCTCGAACTCGTCGTCGCCGGTCTCGATGAACTCGATGTCGAATGTTTCGGGCATGTCGTCGGCAAGCTCGTCGTCGATGACAACAGCATCAAAGGGATCTTCCTCGTCTATGCTGAGGGCCACCTCGTTTACGTCGTTGACGATGGGGTCAGCCTCGTGCTGGACGGGGGCATTGTAGTGGGCGTTGCCATAGGATACGGCCACATCCTGCTCCACCTCAGCCTCCATCTCTTCGGGCTCGGCGTCAATGTAATCGACCTCAACGTCCTCTTCCACTTCGGGCAAAATCTCGTCAGAGGCTAAAAAGGGAGTAGCGGCAGCGGCTGCCGATGCGGCTCCACCCAATACGGCTCCGCCAACGATAGCGGCATTGCGGAGAGCGTGGCTATTCTTCTTATTATTGCTAACGTTGTTCATA
>CAMWUM010000088.1 GCA_947177435.1 uncultured Muribaculaceae bacterium | reverse complement strand
TCCCCCATTTTTTAACATAACTACTCATAAATATCAATTTACAAAAAATGCTGCCGGGGTCAACAATTTTGAGGGTTGCGGTGTTAGATTATAAAACACACACTCACACAGATATGGATACGTTTTTGAAGTACATATTGATTTTCTTCTTCGGCATCTTCTACTTAATCGTAAAACTCGCCACGATGGGCATGAAGCACCTAATGCCCGGCACTCGTCCTGCCGCCGCTTGAACGCTTACCGCTCTTCGGCCTCGTAAGCAATGGGCCGGTTGACAAATGAGATGAACGGCCTGGTCGTTGCCAAGTCGGCCACAAGCCGCTCGGCCGCTCCGGGCTCGGTGAAATAGTCAGGAGCAACCAGCTTGACAAGACAGAAGTTTTTGAGTCTAAGGTACTGGCTGTAAGGCTTGTCGGCAGGGTATCCGGCAGGCACACGCTTTAAAGCCTGGCTGAAGTCGACCTCGAAAGTCTTAGCCGAGGCAAGGGCTGCGAGGAATTCCTCGCCATTGTCTACGTCGATGTCCTCACGCAGCATCTCCACTATCTTCCTCTCGCAGATGTAATCGCCGGCGGCCAAGAAGCAGCCTTCGTATCCTTCGCCAACTCCGATTTGAAAATAATAGCCCATATAGCCCGACTTTTTCCCGCCAGGAATGGCGAAAAAGCCGAAATGCGTCTTGTACGGCCTCTTGTCACGTGAGAAGCGAGTGTCGCGGTATATGCGGTAAGTACACTGCTTGATATCAAGATCGCCAATCGTGGGGTCGAACCCACGTATGCCGCTCAACACCTGCATGGCAAAGGCCTCAAACTTAGCCTTTGCCATGAGGTATTCGTCCTTGTGTGCGTTAAACCACACCCTATCGTTGTTGGCAGCCAATCGGCTGAGAAAGTCAATAATCTCTTGCATTGGGCTCAGAGCTATTCGGCGGTGTGGACCGAATTGTATACGTACTTCTTGTCGCCAATCTCGAATGTCAACTGCTTGCCGTCGGACTTTACATCATCGAGGAGGAGGGCTGAAGCGTGGGCGCGGATGGCATTCTCGACGTCGGCCTTATAGAGGCTTGCTATCTGCGGGCGCAGGCTGTCGAGCTCGGGCGCCTGTTCGTCGGTGATTACGTTGGCGCGCATCTCCAGCGCCTGCGGATCGACGCTCACGGTAAGAGTGGAGGCATCGAACGCCAGGGCAAGCTCGTCATCCTCGTCGGCAAGCCATTGCCAGGTACCGCTGATAGTGGCTGTGGCCGACACGCTGGTCTGGTACGGCGACACTATCTGAGTGCTCTGGGGAAGAGCCTTGGTGAAATCAATTACGTAAGTGGCCACGGCTCCACCGTCGGCGTTGAGATCGTATATTACACGAGAATAAGATGTGGCGGCACCCTCGATGGGAAGGTTTGCCTCACCGGCCCAAGAACCGGCAACGTCAGGGCGGCTGTCGCATGACGACAGGCCCAGTGCGGCCGCTGCAACCGCTAATGCCAAAAGTGTTTTTTTCATTGTCTGTTAAGTATTAAAGGTCAGTATATTATTTGTGTTTTTCGGGCAGGGCCGAAATGATTGCTTCACGCGAAAGTTCCATCAATCGATCCATATCGTGGGCGTCGCCGTCGGGTTCGATGGGCTTGTGGATAGTGAGCACGATGCGGCCCGGACGGGGCAGGCGCTCGGTGCGGGGGTTGATTTCGTACGAGCCGTCGATGGTGATAGGCACCACTGGCAGGTTGAACGCCTCTGCCAATGTGAACGCGCCTTTCTTGAATCGCTGCACGCGTCCGTCGTAAGAACGCGAACCCTCGGGGAAGACTACCACCGACATGCCGCTGGCAATCTGCCGCTTGGCCGTCTCCATCGTCTGGCGGGTGTTGGATCGCGACGAGGTGTCGACGTAGATCTGTCCCGACACTCGGCAGGAGTATCCCACCACAGGTATCTTCTCAAGCGCCTTTTTCATCATCCAGCGGAAGTTGTGACCCAAGCCCGCGTAGATTGAATAGATGTCGTACTGTCCCTGATGGTTGGCCACGAACACGTAGGCCTTGTTCTTTGATATGTTCTCGCGGCCCACAGCCTTGACTCTGACAAACGTAAGCCAGCACCAGACCTTGGCCCAAGCCACCGGCACCCAGTAGCCGCCGAGTTGCTTAAGCCCGCAGGCCGACAGCAGGATTGCCACAATGGCGCACAAAATTGACCAAACCGCCAAGAGCGGAACTATCAAAACGAAATATACGCGATACAAGAAAATCAGCATGGTTAAGAATAATGGATTTGAGCGCAAAGATAGCTATTTTTATCCTTATTCTTCGCGTTTGAACAGCTTTTCTTGCTCGTCGAGGTGGAAATCGCGGGCCAGCAGGGCCACGAACCGCGCAATCTGCGCCATCGCCTGCTGAGTCTCGGGGCTTATCTCCTGGCCTTTAAGGCGCAACAAAAGCCAACCGTACAGAGCGTTGAAGCACGTCTCAATCTCTCCGGCCTTCTCCTCACCGGCCTTGCTGCGGAGCTCGACGATGTAGGGCAAAGTCTTGTAAAATTCAGAATGGTAGTCCTGAAATTTCGGGTCGCGCAGCAGCGTCTGGTGCAGGTCGGCGAGCTGGCCGATCATATTCTTGTTGATTTGCAAGTGGCCCTTTTGCTCGACGCCCTCGCACCGCATCATGTCGATGAGACTCTCGTACCATCCGAGCATCTCCTTGCGCTGCTCCTCAGTGAGCCCGCTTTTGCCTATGACATTCTCCTCGATTTTGCCGAGGTCGAGCCCATTGGCGCGTATCAAGTCCTCGATCTGCCACATGTACAGCAGATACTCGGCCACATTCTCTTTCCTTTTTTTCGAAGCTACATACATAATCTTAACATTATATAAATAAAAAACCACCGGAGCGCTAAAAAAGTTCCGTGACGAAGATACCAATGCAAATTTACTGCTTTTTTTGATTTTTTAATATTATTATGTCGGGGAAAATTCGTAACTTTGCACATTATTTTAACTTAAGGCCAACCGCTAAGTCAAAGATGGACACCAACAAAGCATTATACATCTCTCAAGAAATCAATCCATATCTTAATCCGACGACTATGTCAATGCTGAGCCGCACGGTGCCTCAGGGCATGCAGGAGCGCGGCATAGAGGTGCGCACATTCATGCCTAAGTACGGCTGCATCAACGAGCGACGCAACCAACTCCACGAGGTGATTCGCCTCTCGGGCCTCAACATTGCCATTGACGACGCCGACCATCCGCTGATCATCAAGGTGGCCACGCTGCAGCCTTCACGCCTGCAAGTCTATTTCATTGACAACGACGACTTTTTCCACCATCACGCCTCGACCCAGCTCGAAACGGAGACCAATCCCGACGACAACGACGAGCGCATGATTTTCTTCACCGTGGGCGTAATCGAGACCGTGCGCAAGCTGCGCTGGTACCCCGGCATCATCCACTGCTCGGGCTGGATCTCGGCCCTGTGCCCGACGATGATTAAGAGCAAGCATCCCGACGACCCCGCCTTCAAGGATGCCAAGATCGTCTACTCCATCTATGGCGGCGAACTCCCCTCGTCCCTCGACAGCCGCATGCCCGAGAAACTGCGCATGATGGGCTTTGCCGACGAGCAAATCAACGCGCTGCTGCAAGGCGAGATCAACGCCAAAGCACTGCACCGCCTGGCCATCGACCACAGCGACGCCGTGGTGGCCGCCACCGACGACGTAGACCCCGAAATCATCGAGTACGCCAAGGCCCAGGGCAAGCCCTTCCTGCCTTTCCCCGGCCTCGACAACGCCCAGGCCTACGCCGACTTCTACGCCACACTTTAATCAAAACCCTACACTCCCCCAGCATATATGAGAAAGACCTCACTGCTGCTAATGTCCGTTGTCGCCGCCTTGGGCGCGGCCCTGGGCAGCTGCAACGACAATTCGACCATCGGATCGTCGCTCGTGGAGAATCCCATCGAGGTAATCATCGACTCGTCGTTCACCGTGTCGGGCCATTCGGCGCCGATGGCGAGCGTGCAGTCGCGCACCGTGTCGCAGTTGCTTGGCGTGTTCAGCGCACCGGGCTACGGCCGCATGGAGAGCAACGTCGTCACCCAGTTCATGCCGGCCTCGCGCCTGTGTTCGTCCGAGATTACGGTTGACGACATCGACTCGCTGGTGCTCTATATGTACGTATTCGACGGCGAATACGTGGGCGACACCCTCGCGCCCATGGGCCTGGAGGTGTACCGCCTGGAGGAGACCCTCCCCTCGCCTATCTTCAGCGATTTCGATCCCACTGGATATTACAACCCCGACAAGCCTCTGACCTCGATAATCTACAATGTGTCGCACCGCGACGCAAAACTCATCGGCGACACCGTGGCTGAGGGCCTGATGGAGATAAAGGCAAAACTGCCCGTCGAACTCGGCCGCGAGCTGTACGGCGCCTATCTGGAAAATCCGTCTAATTTCCTGTCGCCTACAGCATTTAACGACAATGTATTCAAAGGACTGTACTTGAAGAACTCCTTCGGTTCGGGTCGTCTTGTGCGTTCGTCCACGACCGAGATGGTGATGTATTACCACCACTACTATGCCGACCAGGACACCACGATCAAGGGGTACGGCCAGTACTTCGCCGTGTCGCCAGAGGTTGTGACCAACAACGACGTGACCGTGCAGATCAGCGACGACGTGAAGGCCCGCGCCGACCAAGGCGAGGCCATCGTGGTGGCACCCGTGGGCATGGAGGTGCAGATGCGCTTCCCGGCTCCCGAGATGCTGGCCAAGTTCAACTCCGACCCCAACTCGCTCAAGGTGCTCAACGCCCTGTCGTTCTCCGTGCCCGCGCGCACCATAGAAAACGAATACGGTTTTGGACTGCCCACCTATCTGCTGATGATCCTTAAGAAGGATCGCGAAGCATTCTTCGCCAACAACAAGCTCCCCGACAGCCAGACCTCATTCTATGCGAAGTACGACTCAGAAGCAAGCGTCTATGACTTTGGAGATATGGCAGCATACATTTCTGCCCTTGCCTCACGCCAGGCAGCAGGCGAGGAAATCACTGAGGAAGACTACTCGTTTGTCATCGTGCCCGTGCTTGCCACCTTCGAGACTTCAAGCAATTCGTACTACGGCACCACCGAGGAACTCACGATGATCACGCCCTACATGGCTGCACCTGTGATGGGCCGCCTGCTCCTCGACCAGTCGAAAATCAAATTCACCTATACCGTACAGCAAATCAGCAAGTAAGGCTCGGCAATGAAGAAGATTGACCGGGAGACCGTACAGCGCATCCTCGACGCAGCCGACATCGTGGATGTGGTGAGTGACTTCGTCAGCCTCAAAAAGCGCGGAGTCAACTATGTGGGCCTGTGTCCGTTCCACAACGAACGCACGCCCTCGTTCTCCGTGTCGCGGGCCAAGGGCATTTGCAAATGCTTCAGTTGCGGCAAGGGCGGCTCGCCCGTCAACTTCGTGATGGAGCACGAGCAGATGACCTACTACGAGGCCCTGCGCTACCTGGCCAAGAAGTACAACATCGAGATACGTGAGCACGAAATGACCGATGCCGAGCGCGAAGAGGCCACCGAACGCGAGTCGATGCTGGCCGTCAATGATTTCGCGCTCAAGCATTTCGAGCACAATCTCACCGACACGCCAGACGGCCGCGATATAGGCCTGGCGTATTTCCGCGAGCGCGGCATCAACGACCAGATGGTGCAGAAGTTCCGCCTCGGCTACGCCCTCGACCGCAACGACGACTTGCTGAAAGCCGCCCAGCAAAAGGGCTTCTCTGAAAAATTCCTCATCCAGACCGGTCTGTGTTCGCGCTCGGAAAAAGGCCAGGTCTATGACCGCTTCCGCGGCAGGGTGATTTACCCCGTGTTTTCAATCTCGGGCCGAGTGGTGGCCTTCGGCGGACGCACGCTGCGCTCCGACAAGTCGATGGCCAAGTACGTCAACTCGCCCGAATCGCTCATATACAGCAAGAGTCACGAGCTCTACGGCCTGTTCCAGGCCAAGTCGGCCATCATGAAGCGCGACAAGTGCATACTGGTCGAGGGATACATGGACGTAATCTCGATGCACCAGGTGGGCGTCGACAATGTGGTGGCCTCATCCGGCACATCACTCACCGACGGACAGGTGCGTCTGCTGCACCGCTTCACCCAGAACGTCACCGTCATCTATGACTCCGACGCGGCAGGCATCAAGGCGTCGCTCCGAGGCATAGACATGCTGCTGGCCGAGGGGCTCAACATCAAGGTACTCCTCCTGCCCGACGGCGACGACCCCGACTCGTTCGCCCAATCGCACTCCGCAACCGAGGTGGAGGAATACATCGCCAACAACGAGACCGACTTCATACGCTTCAAGACGCGCATACTGCTCAAAGACGCCGGCGACGACCCCATCGCCCGCTCGCGCGTAATCACCGATATCGTCAACTCCATCGCCGTAATTCCCAACCCCGTCACCCGCGGGGTGTACCTGCAGGAGTGCTCGCGCATGCTCGACATCGACGAGAAAACGCTCTCGCTCCAGTTGGCCAAGGGCATTGCCGACGCCGCCGAGCGCGAGCAGAAGGCCGCGCAACAGCGCCAGGCCCGCGATCAGCGCGCGCAGGAGCCTACGCAACCGACAACCACCACTGAGACGAACGTATCTCAACCCTCCCCCTCCCAGCCTGCCGTGGTACGCCCGGCCAACAAACTGCGCAAACCCGAACTGGTGCTCGCCAAGTACATCGTAAAGTACGGCCTGCTTCAGCTCGATGATGTAGGCTGTTCGGTGCTCGAGTTCATCCGCAACGAACTTGAAAACGACGGCATTACATTCACCGATCCCATCTGCCGCAGGATTTACGACGACGCCCTGCAGATTCAGGCCGAGCAGTGGCCCGCCGACCTGGCAGAAAAGACTCAGGCTCTCGAGCAGGAGCGCGCCGCGGCTATCGCCGAAGGCCAGGAACTGATACGCAGCAACGGACGCGACCTGGCCGACATGCAGGCCAAGGAAAAAGACTTGCTGGAACTTTGCGACGCCAAGATGGCCAAGGCATCCAGAGAGTTTGCGTGCATGTACCTCGAAGACATATTCCTGTCCACTCCCGACGATGACGAGCGGCGCCTGTCGACCGCTCTGGCGGCCGAGCGCTACCAGCTGAGCAAGGGGCACACCAAGTACAGCTACGTCGAAACGGAGGAGGACCGACTGCCCGAACTACTGTTTCGCGGCGTGATGGAACTCAAGCACGCCATCCTCGACTCCCAAATCTCCGACCTCAACACCCAGATGCGTCAGGTTGCCCCCGAAGCCCAGCAAGACCTCATGCGCCAGATATTCGAACTATACCAACTCAAAGCACAGTTCTCAAAAATCCTTGGCGAGCGCATAGTCAATCCGCGCTGAGCGGCGCAAAATGCGCGTTTCGTCAATAAATCTATGGCTTTCGTACAAGAAACGAACGATTATTAGGTTTGCCCGAGCAAAAAGCCTTATCTTTGCAATGTCAAACAAAACATACCCATCGACAACCATTTCAATAATTACGATTATGGAAAAGACCAACAACATCATGAAC
>CAMWUM010000087.1 GCA_947177435.1 uncultured Muribaculaceae bacterium | reverse complement strand
GAAGAGGGCCTCGGAGGTGGCGCGGTCGATAACGCGATCGCGGTTACCGGGGAAATGGTAGAGGCGAGCTACGGTGCCGGACGGAGTGTGGGCTGCTATCCACACTGTGCCTACTGGCTTGCCCGGAACGGCTCCGCCCGGGCCTGCTATGCCGGTTGTTGCTACCGAGCAATCGGCCCCCAGGGCACGGCATGCGCCTTCGGCCATCTGGCGTGCAACTTCTTCGCTTACGGCACCATGGGCCTCGATGTCGGCCATTTTCACGCCAAGCACACCGGCCTTTACTTCATTGGCATAACTTACGACCGATCCAACATAGCAATCGCTGCAACCGGCAATCGCTGTGATGCTGTGCGCAATGTTGCCTCCAGTACAACTCTCGGCAGTGCATAATTTATATCCTTTGGCTCGCACCTTTTCCAGCAATATCTCTGCGGGCGTCGCGTCACCCTCGTGCACCAAAACGTCGGCTATGGCCACACGCAATTCCTCATCCTTGCCTCCAAATGGCACAGTTGAGTCAAGACGCAAACGGATGTATCCGGCATTCGGAAGATAGGCCAGATGCATCCCCTCGGGCAACGAAGCCTCATAAGAGGCAAGCCGCTCGGCAAGATCCGACTCGGTGATGCCACGGACAATAAATACTTTGTGCAGGAACTGCTCGCCGGGCGAGAACCTATCGGCAATCTGTCCGAGCACAGCCTTATGCAACATACCTACCGTCTCAAACGGCACTCCGGGCATGGAAATCAACACCTTGCCCTCGGCCTCGAACCACATGATGGGAGCCGTACCAAACTCGTTCTGTATCACGCGGCATGACGTGGGCACCATGGCCTGGCTACGCGTGAGATCATTGAGGACAAGTCCGCGGCGTGCGAACACCCTCTCCACGTTGGCAAGGACGTCGGTATCTTGGTGGAGTTCACCACCGAATATTTCAAGCAGTACGTGCTTGGTAATGTCGTCTTTCGTAGGGCCAAGGCCTCCAGTGGTGATTACGAGGTCGGCTTCAGCCATTGCCGAGGCGATAGCGCTCTTGATAGCTTCGGCAGAGTCGCCGACCACACGCACTGTCGCTATCTCCCAGCCCATCGGACCGAGCGCGCGGGCTATCGAACCTGAGTTGGTATCGGTGACCTGGCCAATCAGGATTTCGTCGCCGATGATTACTAACGATGCTTTCATTTTATGGTGACGCGGGCATAAGGCACTGCGTCGTAGGGACAGAATTGACGGTCGAGATATTTGAAATAACCGACAATAGCCACCATCGCGGCATTGTCGGTGGTGAAGGCGCGCTCAGGGATAAACGCCTTGATGCCCCGGCTGGCACAGAAGTCGGCTACAGCCTTGCGCACGCCCGAATTTGCCGAAACGCCGCCGCCAATGGCAATAGTCTTGGCGCCGGTTTGATCGGCCGCCTTGGCGAGCTTGTCAAGCAGAATGTCAATGATAGCCTTCTGGAGCGATGCGGCCAGGTCTGCCTTGTTCTTCTCCACGAAATCAGGGTCAACCTTTACGGCATCGCGAAGCGTGTAAAGAAACGACGTTTTCAATCCACTGAAGCTGTAATCAAGCCCCGGTATGCGCGGCTTGGCGAAATGGAACTTGCCGGAATCGCCCTCGGCAGCCAGGCGGTCGATATGCGGGCCGCCGGGATAGGGCAAACCCATCACCTTGGCACACTTGTCGAAAGCCTCGCCGGCTGCGTCATCGATGGTCTGGCCCAGAATCTCCATATCGTTATATCCCTTGACGAGGATGATTTGCGAATTGCCGCCGGATATAAGCAGGCACAGGTACGGGAACTCCGGCACCTCATCCTCCGTCTTTTGCCTTACAAAGTGCGACAGCACATGGCCGTGGAGGTGGTTAACCTCAACGATGGGGATTCGCAGACCCAGCGACATGCCCTTAGCGAAACTTGTGCCCACCAAGAGCGAACCGATAAGGCCCGGGCCACGGGTGAAAGCGATGGCATCAAGATCACGCTTGTCGATGCCGGCCCTTTTCAAGGCCGAGTCAACAACCGGCACGATGTTCTGCTGATGCGCCCTCGATGCGAGTTCGGGCACGACGCCGCCATATTCCTCATGCACTTTCTGCGAGGCAATGGCGTTGGATAGCAACAGGCCGTCACGAATGACGGCAGCGCTGGTGTCATCGCATGACGACTCTATACCTAAAATAGTAACACTCATAACATTAGAACACGTAACCAATGCCGACTCCAAGCGTGAAAGTCGAGAATCGCGACGTAAGCAGATACTTAGCCTCAATCTTTACCTTAATCGACTCAGAAGCACGCAACTGCCAGCCGGCGCCAAAATTCAAGCCAAAACGGTTGCGACGGGTAGACACATCGTTGATTTCGTCGAGATGACCATTGTGCCTCGACCAAGACGAAAAGTTAAGGCCCGCCAAGGGATAAAGTTCCATGTTTTCTTGGCCAAGACGCAACGGGAAATGCATATTGACATCGGCCGTGAAAGCGTCATAATCCTCGTGGCGCACCACAAAGCCAAGTTCTGGCGAAATGCGGAGCGTGTTGGAAAGGCCGTATTGGTAAAACAGTCCGGCGATGGCGGAGTTGTTGGTGGAAGTGTAGCCCGTCTGCACACCAAATACCGACTCACCCTTCTGAGCCGAAGCTGAGAACGCGGCCGCAGCCATAATCGTCAAGGCCAATATTTTCTTATACATAATGCTTGTATCTTAAATCAGTTACTATCAGCTGCCGCTATTGCTTGATTGAAAAACCGGGACAAATGAATTGGCCCTTGCCTTTGGTGAACGGCCCA
The DNA here is from genome assembly GCA_947177435.1 of uncultured Muribaculaceae bacterium. GTDB lineage: Bacteria > Bacteroidota > Bacteroidia > Bacteroidales > Muribaculaceae > CAG-873. The sequence continues at coordinate 4,845 of CAMWUM010000087.1, read as the reverse complement.
TACTCTACCGCGCGGGTGGGACAACAATGGTAGCAGCGCATGCACACGTTGCAATCCTTAGCCCACACTGGCTTGCCATTTACTATTTGAATAGATGTCATAGGGCAATTGCGCGCGCATCGCCCGCAACCTTGGCACTGATCGTTGGTATGGAACGGCCCTGTCGACGACAGGAAGGCGCGGAACAGCGGATAGAGCATCCGCGTCTTAAGCCACGGATAACTGCCACGCACCACGTCGACGCCCCACATGCCGCTCTCGATGTCGGCGGCAATGGCTTTCATGCGATCGCCTACGGCCTCAATCTTTGCGTCAGCCACTTCCTTGGGGTCGATGTCAAAGCCAGGCAGCGAGGTGTAGGTGTTGGGCATCTGAGCTGAGGCAATGTGCCCGGCCGTCCATCCCCTCTTCTTGACAATGCTGAGCCATACCCTGTCGGCATATCCAATGTCATCGCCGCAGGTGCACACCAGATGGTGAGTCAGCGGCGTGTCGCTCGTGATGGTGGCGCGGCGCATTACTTTAGACACCGTATGTGGCGGTGCCCAGCAATGCACTGGAAAAGCCCAGATCACGCGGCCGTCGGTAACATTGACGTTAATCAGTTCCGGGCGTTTCATCATGCCGGGAGGGAGGCGCAGCACGTCGTCGCCAAGCTCATCGTGCAGCTTGTCGGCGACATACCGCGTGTTTCCAGTTCCGGAGAAACAAAAGATCATGATTGGTCTGTTATCTGATTTTCACCTGCGTGGCGCCAAATCCGTATTCACGGAATGAGGCATCCTGCACGTCGTGTCCTTTGTATCTGTAATTCAACTCTTTCAGTATGGCTTGGCGCAGCACTCCCTCACCCTTGCCGTGGATAAAGACAATCTTTTGGCCGTGGCGGCGCAGGTTGGCGTCCATCACCTGGCGAAACTTGTCAATCTGCAGATTGAGCATGTCAGCATTGCTGAGGCCGGCGGTTGTGTCAACCAACTCGGCAATATGCAGGTCAACGACGATGGGCTCACCCTGCTTGGGCGCGGACGGCTTATGCACGGGGCGTCGCTGTTGGCGATCTGCGCGCTCTTTCTGACGCATAGCCTTGGCAAGTTCGTCCGAGTCTATCTCAATTTCGCGGGCAGGGAGGTCATTGCGCACGATGTTGAGCGCTATGGCCGGCTCGTCGAAGTAGGGATTTTGCTGGAAGCAGTGCAACTTGAAGAACTTGGTGGTGTCAAGTTTGTGCTCGACGCAGGCCACCGCCTTGAGTGCAAACTCTTTGCCTTTCTTAAAGGGAATGTACTGCACGGCCACGCGATCCATTTCGGCCAAATCCTCCCGCTCCACCTCGCCGACAAAGAGTTGAATGCCAGGCTCAACGATGCCCGCATAGCGGGTGGTCCAGCCTTTCTGCTCATTGCCGCGCGTTAGGTAGGTGAAGTAGAGGTAATAGTTGGAGTCATTGACCAGGTAGGCCTCGTAATTGCTCTGGGACAGGCGTTTGAGATCAGTAGCCACATAACCGAGCACCACATTGAGCGTTTCGCCCTCGGCGGTCTCGACGTATGGTTCCTCCGGTTCCGGGTCAACGAACACCTCCTTGGGCGATTGGCTCTGGGGCGCAGGCTCGGGCTGTGGCTGCGATTTGGGTTTGAAAACCTCCGACTCGTAAAAGCCTCGGTTTTGCGGGCCCGAACCCACAACCACGCAGTCCTTTATCAGTACGGGTGTCTCGAATCCGTCCTCGTCGACATAAGCCACGTCACCGGCAATGCGCACGATCTTGCCGCCACCGGTGGTGTTGAGAAATCTGACTATATCTCCAACTTTTGCCATATCTCTATCTGGGATTTAGATGCGGGCCTCAATCCATTCGCGGGCGTTGACGAATGCCTTGAACCAGGGCGTAACGTCTTCGTTGCGGCGCGAGCGCGGATAGTATGCGCACTGCCAGGGGAAGATGCAACGCTCGGGGTGAGGCATGATGGCCACGTGGCGTCCATCGGCAGATGCGATGCCTGCCACGGCGCCGACCGAACCGTTGGGATTGCCGGGATATTGCTTGTAGTTATAGCGTGCGATTACATTGTACTTGTCGAGGCCTTCGGGCAGTATGAATCTGCCCTCGCCGTGAGCCACCCACACGCCTGTGCGGATGCCGGAGAGGTTGCCGAACATTACCGAATTGTTCTCAGGCACGGTGAGGCCGACGAACTCCGACTCGAACTTGTGCGAAACGTTGTGGTCCATGCGGGCCGGCTTTTCGTGCTCGGGAGCGATGAGATTGAGGGCAATCATCAGCTGGCAGCCGTTGCATACGCCGAGGCTGAGGGTGTCTTCGCGCTTGTAGAAGTTGTCGAGGGCGCGCTTTGCGTTCTCGTTCCATACGAAACCGCCTGCCCAACCCTTAGCCGAACCGAGCACGTCGCTGTTGGTGAAACCACCGACAAAGACAACCATATTAACGTCCTCGAGGGTCTCGCGGCCACTCATAAGGTCGGTCATGTGCACGTCCTTGACGTCGAAGCCAGCCAGATAGAGGGAGTATGCCATCTCTCGGTCGGAGTTCACGCCCTTCTCGCGGATGATGGCAGCACGGGCCTTGCGGGGCTTATCGCTGTGGGCCTCGAGACCGTAAGCAGCCAAGCGACCGCTGAAGTCCTTGCGGAAAGCGTAGCGGATGGGCTGGCGCTTGTAGTTGTTAAATCTGTCGGCCGCGCACTTCTCGCCGCTCTGCAGGCAGTCGAGCAGGTACGACGGCTCGTACCATACGTCGCGGAGATAGTCGATGCCAAGCAGGTGCTCGGTATCGTCATGGGTCACCATAATCACGCGCTCATCCTGCGGGCAAGCCACGGGGAAGTACTTGACCTTGGCGGCGTCGAGGATGCCCTCCACGTCGTCCTTGTGGGCAGCGTCAACTTGGATTACGACAGCCGGATTCTCAGCGAAGAGAATCTTAACGAGATCGTTCTCGCCGTACATCTTGAAGCCGTCGGTATAGACTTTGAGACCGCCGTTAACATTGGCGAACGTCATCTCGAGTAGCGTGGTGACGAGGCCGCCGGCGCTTACGTCATGCATGGCCAGCAGCTTGCGGCCCTTCACGAGCTTTTGTACAGTGTCAAAAGCCGTGCGGAACTTAGCTGCGTCCTTCACCGTGGGCACTTCGTCGCCAAGGCGGTTGAGCGTCTGGGCCAGGGCCGAGCCGCCAAGCTTTAGGCTGTCGCTCGAGAAGTCGATATAGTAGAGTTGGCTCTTGGGGTCATTCTTAATCACGGGCGATACGGTGCGTCGCACGTAAGAGACCTCGCCTGCGGCAGAGATAATCACCGTGCCGGGAGCGTACACCTTGTCGGCGCCGTATTTCTGAGTCATAGAGAGCGAATCCTTGCCGGTGGGGATATTGATGCCAAGGCTGCACGCGAAGTCGCTACAAGCCTCCACGGCGCGGTAGAGCGCAGCATCCTCGCCGGCATTCTTGCACGGCCACATCCAGTTGGCGCTGAGCGATACGCTCTTGAGTCCCTTTTTGAGGTTTGCGCCAACAATGTTGGTCAGGGCCTCGGCCACTGCCAAAACAGAACCGGCGGCAGAATCAACGAGCGCGGCCTGCGGGGCATGGCCGATAGACGTGGCGATGCCTGCGCGACCATCATAGTCGAGGGCAACAACGCCGCAGTCGCTGAGGGGCAGCTGTATCTCGCCTTGGCACTGCTGGCGGGCGATGCGGCCGGTTACGGAGCGGTCAACCTTGTTGGTGAGCCAGTCCTTGCAAGCCACGGCCTCAAGCGAAAGCACGCTGCGAACGTAGGTGTCGAGTTCTTTGGGGTCGGTCTCGCAGGGCTTGTATGAAACGTGCACGGTCTTGTCCTCCATCACCGTCTTGGGCGAGTTGCCGAACATGTCGGCCATGGCCAGGTCGATGGGCTTGACGCCGTCCTTCTGCTCAAAGACGAAGCGCTCGTCGTCGGTAGTCTCGCCGACTACGTACATGGGCGCGCGCTCGCGCTGCGCGATTCTTTCTATATAAGGTATGTCCTCGGCGCGCACCACCATGCCCATGCGCTCCTGGCTCTCGTTGCCAATGATTTCCTTTGACGAGAGAGTCGGATCGCCGACGGGAAGCGCTGACATGTCAATCTTGCCGCCTGTGGCCTCGACGAGCTCACTAAGAGCATTGAGGTGGCCGCCTGCGCCGTGGTCATGAATTGAAACGATGGGATTGTCGCCACGCTCGGCCAGGGCGCGGATCACGTTGGATACGCGCTTCTGCATTTCAGGGTTGGCGCGCTGCACGGCATTGAGCTCAATCGAGTTGTCGTACTCGCCGGTCTCAACCGATGATACTGCGCCGCCGCCCATGCCGATGCGGTAATTGTCGCCGCCCATGACCACAACCTTCTCTCCGGCCTCGGGAGTGCCTTTGATTGCATCCTTGGCTGCGGCGAAGCCTACGCCGCCGGCGAGCATGATCACCTTGTCGTAAGCATAAAGCTTGCCGTTCTCGTCATGCTCAAAAGTGAGGAGCGAACCGCAGATAAGAGGCTGGCCAAATTTGTTGCCAAAGTCCGATGCGCCGTTGGAAGCCTTGATGAGGATTTCGGCAGGCGTCTGGTAGAGCCAAACGCGCGGGTTGCTGGCGAGTTCCCAGCGGTGCTCGGGCGACAGGCGGGGGTATGAGGTCATATACACAGCCGTACCGGCCAGAGGCAGCGACGCTTTGCCGCCGCCGAGACGGTCGCGGATCTCGCCGCCGGTGCCGGTGGCGGCGCCGTTGAAGGGCTCGACTGTGGTGGGGAAGTTGTGAGTCTCGGCCTTGAGTGAGATTACCGTGTCGATTTCCTTTTCTGCGAACAT
>CAMWUM010000086.1 GCA_947177435.1 uncultured Muribaculaceae bacterium | reverse complement strand
TCTGTAAACGTTCATGGTCGACCCCGGCCCCGTCCGCCTTCAATCCACAGACCTAAACCGAATGTGCTGCTGGTCGCACGTGATCGAGGCCTCGATGCCGACATACCTTAACTACGGCTATACCTGCGACAACCATGGCAATATCCTCTGCGTCAACCTCAACTCGATGCGACCCGTCTGGGTTTACCGCCTGGGCGACGACATCGACGGTACGCCCGCCCTGGCCGTGGAGGACGGCAAGCCTTACATCTACGTCGGCTGCGAGGTGGACAAGCAGGGCATCGGCACCGCCAACTTCGCCAAGATCGACGGCCTGACCGGCCGCCAGGTGTGGATCAACCGCATCGAGGCCGAGCGCGTCGAGGAGGACGGCAAGCACTTCGACGGCGGTTACTACTGCTCTCCCCTCTTGGGCACGGGCGACTGCGAGGGCCTTGTATTCGCCAACTGCGTGCTCAACACATCGGGGCGCAACGGCATATTCGTGGCCATGGATCGCGCCACGGGCCGTACCGTCTACACGACTGACCTGAAATACTATTCCTGGTCGTCGCCCGTGGGGCTGGCCAACGCCGACGGCACGCTGTTTGTCTTCACCGGCGACTGCGCCGGCCGCGCCTACATCATCCGGGGCGCCACCGGCGAGATACTGCTCACAAAGCAGATAGGCTACAATTTCGAATCATCGCCCGTGGTCATCGGCAACAGCCTGGTGATTGGCTCGCGCGGCGACAAAATCTTTAAACTGACCATAAAATGATGCGCCGCATACTCATCCTGCTGATAATCGCCTGCTGCGCCATCGCCGCCAATGCCCAGGACTACAAGGCCTACAAGGGCAAGGTGGCCAACGGCTACGACTTTTGGCTCGTATCACCCCGCCCCGACACCGCGGGCTCCGCCAAAAAGCCCATCGTCGTGTTCCTGCACGGCGCCAGCCTATGCGGCAACAACCTCAACAAGGTGCTTCGCTACGGCACCGTCGATGCCATCAAGCGCGGACTCAAACTCGACGCCTACGTCATTGCTCCCCAGACCCAGGGCGCATGGAACCCCCAGCGGGTGATGAACGTGGTCGACTACGTGATCGACAACAAGCTCGACGTCGACACCTCGCGCATCTACGTCGTGGGCATGAGCCTCGGCGGCTACGGCAGCATCGACGTGTCGAACGCCTACCCCGACCGTATCGCAGCCGCCCTGTCGTTCTGTGGCGGAGGCTCGGCCAAAGATTACACGGGCCTGAGCCAAATGCCCATGTGGATAGTGCACGGCACGGGCGACCGCGCCGTGTCCGTGGCACAGAGCGACGCCGTGGCAGCCGCCGTGCGCGCCATCGACGGCTCGCGCCTGCATTACGACCGCATTCCGGGCATGAACCATTCGAAGCCTGCCCGATTCTTCTACGTGCCTGAGTTTTACGAGTGGCTGTTCAAGCACTCGCTCGACGATCCAGACCGCACTATGGCCCCGACATTCAAGATCACTGACGCCCTGGTCAGCAACGCTTACACCAAGCTGCGCGGTCACCAGACGCTGATCACCGCCCCGCAGACCGAGCGCGAGGCTCCGCAGGGCATCACGTTCGAGGACATACTGCAGTCGCTCGACGACCCCTCAATCCTGTACTCCGACCCCGAGTCGCCCGACTTCGATGACGACAACGAATCTAACCCTAACGCAGCCCACTAACGATGACGACGCAACTGGCTGACATCAAACGCTCCGCCCTGCGCTGGCTGGCTCTGGCACTGCTCTTTGCGGCTGCTTGCCTCCCGGCCCGCGCACAGATTGCCGAAACGCCTGACGCCCCGATGCTCAACTCCGACAGCATACGCCAGGCTTTCGACTCGCAACCCTATTTCGGCCTCTACAAAGACAACTATTTCATCTTCGGCACGGCCATCGGCCCAAAGCCCGACAAGGTGAACTCCAACATCAAATTCCAGATTTCAATCGCCCAGCGCCTCACCAAGTCGACGCTGCCCTGGGGCACGTACCTCTACCTGTTCTACTCGCAGAAGGTGATCTGGAATATCCTGATGAACTCCCAGCCGATGACCGACCTCAACTTCAACCCCGGCGTCGGCCTGGCCAAGCCATTCTTCAGCGACAACCGCTACATCGGCAAGGCGTTCGTCGTATTCGAGCACGAGAGCAACGGCCGCGACGGAGACATTTCACGCTCGTGGGAGCGCCTCAGCTTCGGCGCCAACATCCTGATTGACCAGAACCTGATGGTGCACGGCAAATTCTGGTTGCCCTGGGCCGACGGCATGCACAACCGCGACATCACTAAATACTGCGGCATATTCCAGACCGGCCTGCAGGCCATGAGCAACGACCGCAAATACAACTGCGCGATCACCCTGGTCAAGCGCGCCGGCTTCAACCTCAATTACAACACCGTACTCGAATTCGGCGTGCGCCTCTGGTCCAAGTCCAACCAGTACCTGTTCGTCCAGTATTACAACGGCTACGGCGAAAACCTGCTCGACTACAAGCAGTACCGCTCCGAGCTCCGCGTCGGCATCCAAATCAAGCCGCCGCTATTCTCCGACTTCTGATTGCCACTTAACGCCTAACACCTAATATCTAACATCTAAAATCTAATATCTCCCCACAATATGGCAAAGAAATCATCCACCCCGAAGTCCGCGCGCAAGAAAGCCGCACGCGTACTCCCGCTGATAAAGAACGACCCCTGGCTCGAGCCATTCGCCGATGCCATTAACGGCCGCCATGAACAGGCCAAGCTAAAAGAGGCTGACCTCACTCAGGCCTGCCACTCGCTCGTCGACTTCGCCAACGCCCACCAGTACTTCGGCCTCCACCGCGACAAGGACGGCTGGGTATTCCGCGAATGGGCGCCCAACGCCACCGGCATCACCCTCATCGGCGACTTCTCCGGATGGAAGGAACTGGCTAAGTACCAGCTCGCCCCCATCGGCGACGGCGTGTGGGAGATACGCCTGCGTCCTGACGACATACATCACGGCGACCTGTACAAGATGATGGTACACTGGCCCGGCGGCGACGGCGAGCGCATCCCCGCCTACGCCACCCGCGTGGTGCAGGACGAAAAGACCGCCATATTCTCGGCCCAGGCATGGCAGCCCGACACCCCCTACGAATGGAAGGCCATCGACTTCGAGCCCGACACCAAGCCGCTGCTCATCTACGAGTGCCACATCGGCATGGCCCAGGAGAAGGAGGGCGTGGGCACATACGACGAATTCCGCCTCAACGTGCTGCCGCGCATCGCCGCCGACGGCTACAACGCCATACAGATCATGGCCATACAGGAGCACCCGTACTACGGTTCGTTCGGGTACCACGTATCCAACTTTTTCGCTCCCTCGAGCCGCTTCGGCACCCCCGAGGAGCTCAAAGCCCTGATTGACGCCGCGCACGCCGCCGGCATCGCCGTCATTATGGACATCGTGCACAGCCACGCTGTGAAAAATGAGATGGAGGGCCTGGGACGCCTCGACGGCAGCTACGACCAATATTTCTACGGTGACGGCCGCCGCGAGCATCCCGCCTGGGACTCGCTCTGCTTCGATTACGGCAAGAACGAAGTGCTCCACTTCCTGCTCTCCAACTGCAAATACTGGCTCGACGAATTCCATTTCGACGGCTTCCGCTTCGACGGCGTCACCTCGATGCTCTATTACAACCACGGCCTGGGCCAGGCCTTCGGCGGTTACGAAGACTACTACAACGGCGGCCAGGACACCAACGCCATCACATACCTCACCCTCGCCAACAAGCTCATCCACCAGGTCAAGCCCCACGCCATCACCATCGCCGAGGAGATGAGCGGCATGCCCGGCCTGGCAGTGCCAGTCAAGGACGGCGGCATCGGATTTGACTACCGCATGGCCATGGGCATCCCCGACTACTGGATCAAGATGCTCAAAGAGAAGAAGGACGAGGACTGGCATCCCACCTCGATATTCTGGGAACTCACCAACCGACGCGCCGACGAAAAGACCATCAGCTACGTCGAGAGCCACGACCAGGCGCTCGTGGGTGATAAAACCGTAATTTTCAGGCTTATCGACAAGGACATGTACTGGCACATGATGAAGGGAGACGACAGCCCCGTAGTGGCCCGAGGCATCGCCTTGCACAAGATGATACGCCTGGTCACTCTCGCCTCGATCAACGGCGGCTACCTCAACTTCATGGGCAACGAGTTCGGCCATCCCGAGTGGATTGACTTCCCACGCGAGGGCAACGGCTGGAGCTACAAATATGCCCGCCGCCAGTGGGACCTCGTGGACCGCGACGAACTCCAGTACGTCTACCTCCAGGACTTCGACAACGCCATGGTGCACCTCGTGGCCGGCATCTACAACTTCCAGTCACTGCCCGTGCAGAAACTCTGGGAGAAAGACGGCGACAACGTGCTGGCATTCATGCGCGGCGATTACGTGTTCGTGTTCAACTTCCACCCGTTCAAGTCATTTGAGGGCTACGGCATCCTTGCTCCGGCCGGCAAGTACAAGACCGTGCTCACCACCGACCGCCCCGAGTTCGGCGGCTACGGCAACGTCGACGAGGGCGTCGAGCACCTCACCATCGCCGATCCGCTCTATACCCCCCACGGCGTCGAGTGGCTCAAGCTCTACATCCCCTCGCGCACGGCCATCGTCCTGAAAAAGATGCGCGCTCCGCGCAAGAAATAAGGGCCTCGCCCGCCACCCACACCTCCGCCACCCTGCGAACAAAAGCAGGGGGCGGTTGTTATTCTTATTGTATATAACACCTTTCAACCATTCACACATAAACGCTACTATTTATGAGAGACATTAAATCTATAGCTTGCATTTGCTTGGCCGGGGCACTGTGCGCCTGCTCGGGCAAAGTAGAGAAAAGCGCGCCCGAAACCGTTAGAGTTGACGCTATTGCCGTGTCATCCACCGATATAAGCGCATCGAGGGCTTACTCAGGCACCATCGAAGAATCATCAGGCACCACGCTCAGCTTTGCCGTACCCGGCACGGTGCAGCGCATCTACGTCAACGCCGGCGACAAGGTGGCCAAGGGCCAACTCATCGCCCAGCTCGACGACACCTCTCTACGCAACGCTTACGAAATCTCTCTCGCCGCCCTGGCTCAGGCCCAGGACGCATACAACCGCATGAAGAAACTGTACGACTCCAACTCTCTGCCCGAAATGCAGTGGGTGGAGGTGCAGAACACCCTGCGCAGCGCCCAGAGCGCCGCAGCCATAGCCAAGCGCAACCTCGACGACACATCGCTGCGCTCGCCCATCGCCGGCTACGTATCCGAGAAGTTTGCCGACGCCGGCTCGACCGTGGCCCCCACCCTGCCCATCATCAAGGTAGTCGACATCCACCCCGTCAAGGCCCGCATATCGGTGCCCGAGAGCGAGATAGCCAACATGGCCATGGGCCAAGACGCCACCGTCACCCTCGGTTCGATGCCCGGCAGCCAGTTTGTCGGCAAGATCACCGACAAGGGCGTGTCGGCCAACCCCATCTCGCGCTCTTACGACGTGAAGATCACGCTCGACAATTCTGACGACGCTCTGCTCCCGGGCATGATCTGCGACGTGCGCCTCCTCAACGAGACCGCCGAGCACGCCATCGTGCTCCCCAACTCGGCAGTGCTCCTCGACGCCAACAACCAGAACTTCGTATGGCTCGCCGTCGACGGCGTGGCCCGCAAGCGCACGGTCAGCATCGACGGCATGGTCGACTCGGGCATCGTCATTGCCTCAGGCCTCGAGGACGGCGACTCGGTCATCGTCAACGGCCAGCAGAAGGTCAGCGAAAACAGCAAAGTAGCAATCATCAACAAGTAACCGCGCACCGCCATGGCAGCTAAGCAACAGACAAGCGGCATCGTGGCGTTTGGCCTGCGTTACCGCAAATTAGTGATCCTCATCGTCACGGCATTGGTGGCCTTCGGCATCTATGCCCTGCAGATGATGGATAAAAACGAATTCCCGTCGTTCACCGTCCGCGAGGGCCTGGTGGTAGCCGTTTGCCCCGGCGCCACAGCCACCCAGATGGAGGAGGAAGTGCTGAAGCCACTGGAGGATTTCGTGTTCAGCTACAAGGAAGTCAACAAGAAGAATACCCATTCGCGCGCCACGTCGGGAATGGTCATCATATTTGTCGAACTTGACAACAACGTGCAGAACACCACGCCGTTCTGGAACAAATTCCAGGATGCCCTGGCCGCCGAGAAGCTCAAGCTCCCCAGCAGCGTGCTCGCCGTCGAGGCACTGACCGACTTCGGCGACACATCATCACTGCTCATCGCCATCTCGAGCAAGGATAAGACCTACCGCGAACTCAGCGACCTCACCAACAAGCTCCGCGACCGTCTCCGCTCGGTCGAGAGCGTGGGACAGATGAGCACTTACGGCGAACAGACCGAGCAAATCTCCATCTACGTCGACAACGACAAACTCGCGCTCTACGGCATCAAGTCCAACGCCATGGCTGCCATCCTGGCCGCCCAAGGCTTCAACACCACCGGAGGCGAACTCAAAGGCGACGAGTACAACACACCCATCTACGTCAGCCGCTCGGTCAACTCGGTGCGCGACATCTCCGACCTCATCATCCTCTCCACCCCCGGCGGCGACGTGGTGCGCCTCGGCGACGTGGCCCGCGTGGTCAAGGAATACCCCGCACCGTCGTCATACATCACCAACAACGGCGACAAGTCGCTGCTGCTGAGCGTGTCGATGAAGGACGGCAACAACATCGTGGCCATGGGCAAGGAGGTGCAGAAGGTTATCGACGCCTTCGAGGCTGAGGATCTGCCCGCAGACGTCGACCTCTTCAAGATCACCGACCAGCCCACCGTGGTCAACTCGTCGGTCACCGACTTCCTCACCGAGCTGCTCATCGCCATCGCGGCCGTGGTCATCGTCATTATGGTGCTTCTGCCCATGCGCGTGGCCCTCATCGCCGCGGCCACCATCCCCATCACCATCTTCATCGCCCTCGGCATATTCTACGCCCTGGGCATCGAGCTCAACACCGTCACACTCGCATGCCTAATCGTCTCTCTGGGCATGATTGTGGACAACTCGGTGGTGATCATCGACAACTACGTCGAACTTATCTCCGACGGCATGGGCCATTGGCAAGCCGCCTACCAGTCGGCCGTCGAATTCCTCAAAGCCATCTTCTCGGCCACGTGCGCCATCTCCATCACCTTCTTCCCGTTCCTGCTGACGCTCAACGGCATGTTCCGCGACTTTATGAACGACTTCCCCTGGGCCATCACCATCGTCCTGTTCGTGTCGCTGGTCATCGCCGAGACTCTGGTGCCCTGGCTGCAGTTCAAGCTCATACGCAAGCCCATCTACAAGCTCGAGCAAGAGGCCGTGAAGAGCGGCAAGAAGAAGTTCTCGTTCTTCGTCTCCCTGCAAAAGGCCTACAACTGGCTGGCCGATCTCTGCTTCCGCTGGCCCAAGACCACGCTCGTCATCGGCCTGCTGTCGATTGTCATAGGAGGCTGGGCATTCATCGACCGCCCTATGAAACTCATGCCTATCGCCGAGCGTAACCAGTTTGCCGTCGAGATCTACCTGCCCACCGGCGCCTCGCTCGACAAGACCGACGTGGTGGCCGACAGCCTGGCCAATATCCTCCGCGCCGACGAC
>CAMWUM010000085.1 GCA_947177435.1 uncultured Muribaculaceae bacterium | reverse complement strand
CGCAAGAGAGGATTAGATTTAGATTATTTCTTTACGATCTTCGCAGCCTTGGCTTTTTTGCCGTTGTCGATGAGGTAAGCGATCGGAGAGGCCAGGAAGATGGTGGCCAGAGTACCGATGATTACGCCGAAGAGCATTGCGAATACGAAGCTGCGGATTGCGTCGCCGCCCAGGATGAAGATGCAGATGAGCACGAGCAGGGTCGATGCCGAGGTCATGATCGTACGGCCAAGGGTCGAGTTGAGCGACTGGTTCATCGTGGTGAAGAAGTCCTGCTTGGGATAGAGGGTGAGGTTCTCGCGCACGCGGTCGAATACCACCACGGTATCGTTGATCTGATAACCAATCACAGTCAATATGGCCGCGATAAACGACTGGTCAACCTCCATGGCGAACGGGAAGGCGCCGGCGAATATCGAGTAGAAGCCAATGATGGTAAGGGCCGTGAACGATACTGCGGCAAGAGCGCCGAGAGAGAAGGCGACGTTGTGGAATCGGAGCAGGATGTAGAGGAACATGGCCAGGAGCGAGAGGGCTACGGCGATGAATGCGTCGCGGCGCATGTCGCTTGCCACTGACGGGCCTACCTCCTGCGAGCTCACAAGACCAAGGCTTGAGTCTTTGGTTGAGAACTCGTCAACGGTAATATTCTCCTTCATATAGGGCTTGAGCACCTCAAAGAGCTTGCCGGTGATTACGGTCTCCATGTCGCTGTTGTTGGCCTCGATTTCCTGAGCGGCGGCCTCGACGTCAGCGGCAGCCTGGGGCCAGTTGGTGGAGATGCGCAGCTGGTTGGAGCTCTCGATGGTGATTACCTGGTTGGAGGCGTTGGGGAATACCTCATTGAGGCTTGCGCGGATGTTGTCGATTTCCTTGTCAACGTTCTGGTCGAAGCGAGCCACATAGTTGCGGCCGCCCGAGAAGTCGATGCCCTGCTGCAGGCCGCGGATGCCGAGCGAAGCGCCCACGATCACGACGATGGCGCCGATGACGATGAAGCTGACCTTGCGCATGCCCAGGAAGTTGTAGTGGGCATTGACAAACATCTTGCGAGAAATCGAGGTAGAGAAGGTAAGCTTCTCGAAGGCCTTGGTCTTGGCGCCCCAGATGAAGAACAGGCGGCTCAAGAACACTGCGGTGAAGAACGAGCAGACAATACCGATGATAAGGGTGGTGGCGAAGCCCTTGATGGGGCCGGTGCCGAAGAAGAGGAGGATGACACCCGTGATGATAGAGGTCAAGTTGGAGTCGAAGATGGCCGAGAACGCGTTGCTGTAACCATCGGAGATAGCCGTGCGGGCGTTCTTGCCGGCGCGAAGTTCTTCCTTGGCGCGCTCGAAGATAAGCACGTTAGCGTCCACCGCCATACCGAGCGAAAGCACGATACCGGCGATACCGCTCATGGTGAGCGTTGCCTGGAACGATGCCAGAATGCCGAGGGTGAAGAAGAGGTTGCATATCAAACAGAAGTCGGCAATGAGACCAGGGATAAGGCCGTAGAACGAGCACATGAAGATCATCAGGAGCACCAGGGCCACTACGAACGAGGTGATACCCGACTTGATGGCCTGGTCGCCGAGGCTCGGGCCGATAACCATGCTGGAGATAATCTTAACCTTGGCGGTCATCTTACCGCTCTTGAGCACGTTGGCAAGGTCATTTGCCTCGGTCACGTCGAAGTCGCCGGTGATTGACGAAGAGCCGCCGGTGATCTCGTCGTTGACGTTAGGAGCGGAGTAAACCACGCTGTCAAGCACGATGGCGATGGGACGGTGGCCATCCTGGGCGTTGCGCTTGGTGACTTCGGCCCAGCGGGCGGCGCCTTCGCGGTTCATGCGCATCGAGATTTCCTGGCCACGCATTGCGTCGTAGTTGGTCGAGGCGTCAGATACTGCGGTACCGTCGAGGACGGGGCCTTCGCCGCTCTTCTGCAGCAGGTAGAGGTTGTAGTAAACATCAGAGGCCTTGTCGTTCTTGTCGGTCAGCGTCTCCTTGCCCCAGAAGAGCTCGGTGTCGTTGCCGAGGATGTAACCATACTTGCGGATGGCCTTAGAGAACTCGTCCTTAACCACGTTGGCGGGGATGGTGGTCACGGCGCCGGTGCTGTCGGTCGAGCTGATGTTGTTGGCGTAGCCGGCCACAACGTAGTTGCTGCCTTGGCCGCTTGCGAGCTGGCTGTAAGTGTTGGCCATATAGCCTACGACCATGGGGTTGAGGGTGCTGTCGGCCAGAGCCTTCTCGAAGAAGGCGTTGAGGGCGTCAGCCTTCTCGCCTACGCGGTAGGTGTTGTAGAAGCCAAGCACGGCCGAACGCTGCAGCAGGTTGCGCACGCGCTCGTGATCCTTGACGCCGGGGAGCTCAAGCATGATCTGGCCGTCCTTGCCCTGCAGTATCTGGATGTTGGGCGATACGACGCCGAACTGGTCGATACGCTTGCGGAGCACGTTGTTGGCGGCTGACTCAGTGACTACGTACACGTTCTCTTTCAGAGCCGAGATCACGTCGTCGTCCGAGGCATTGTCCTTGAGCTTGAGGCTTTCGGAGAAGATGGCGCGGAACAACTGGCTGTTGCCGGGCACCTTCTCGCGGTAAATGCGCACAAAGTTGGTGATGAAGTCGCCCTGGCCGCGGTCAGCCTTGGCCTTGGCTTCGGTCATTACTTCGTTGAACTGAGGATCGTTTGCCTTAGCGGGGGCGAGCTGCTTGAGCATGTCTTCCTGATCGACTTCGAGGATGACGTTCATACCGCCCTGCAGGTCGAGACCGAGGCCTACGCCCCACTGCTGAGCCTCCTTGAGAGTGTAACCCAAGTAGACGGGCTTCTTGCCGTAAGAATCCATGAAATCCTTGTAGTAGGCGTCATAGAGGCGGTCGTCATTGCCGCCTGACTTGGCGAGGGCGTACTCTTTCGCCTCCTTGTCATACTTTGACGTCACAAACGAGAAAGAGAGGGAGCACAGACAGATAACAGTCAAAAAGATAGCTATCCCGCCTGCCACCACGCTCCCCAATTTTCCTTTGCTTTGCATTTTGTGAAATTGATGTTATGATGGTTAATTAATATTAAGCTTTGATTTCAGCCTGCAAATATACGATTTTTCTAACAAATACACAAAATTTGCCTTGCTTTTTCACTAATTTTATCGCTTAGCGTTTGCCTCCTCCCCGCCAAATTTCCCCTCAAAATTCAGATAACATACTGATATGTAGATTGTTTGACCACCCGAAGACAAACTGGATATTTGTAGGGACATCGCTTCGCGATGTTTCGCAAGCCAGAGGATTACGATCCCAGTATTACAGCAAGCCGAGTTCGACTTGGCGGGCTATGCGCTCGATGCGGGAGTCTTCTTTGTCACGAGCGGGGTCGTAGTTGCTTTTGAGGCTCACGCCGAAAAGCTTGCCGAAGCCTTGCCAGAAACTGGCGCGGAGCGAGCCCAGGAAGGCACGCACTATCTCGTAGCTCGACTGGTTGGTCTCTCTCTGGATTAGTTTGATAAATACTTTGGCCTGCTTCTTGGAGAATTTCTTGAAGATAGGCTTGTACTGGTTGAAGATTTCCTTTTCCATGCGGTGCAGGTAATCCTCACGCTCTTTTTGCGTGGGCAGCGTCTCGATGTACTCGTAAGTCTCCACCAGCGTCTCCGACACGAGCTTGGCCCATGGCAGCGTCGCCTTGACGTACCGCACCAGGCGGTCGTATTCCTGCTTCTCCTTTTCGTTTTTGAATTTGAGGGGCGGATATACGTACAAATCCTGCAAGTAATAATTTATGATGGTGTCACCCTCCTCGTCAACTATCCATTTATAACCCTTATAATAGGGTATGCGGCCCGAGCCGGGATCGGGGATCTCGACTTGCGCCGCCGCCGTGCCAGCAAAGGCCGCCAGGGCTATGGATATGGCAACAAGTTTTTTCAAAAATGGAAAATTAATTGAAAATGGAAAATTGAGAATGGAGAGTGGATAATTTTCCATTTTCCATTCACAATTTTCCATTATAACAATTTAGCCCACCACGATGTTGACTATCTTGCCGGGCACTACGATAACTTTCTTGATGGTCTTGCCTTCGAGCCACTTGGCCGCGCCGGGATTTTCGAGCGCTGCCTTCTCGGCTTCTTCTTTGCCTGCGTCGGCGGGAAGCTGGATGTTGTAGCGAGCCTTACCGTTGAACGATACGGCGTAATTGACAGTGTCCTCCTTGAGGTAATCCTCGTTGCAGATGGGCCACTGGGCATCGCAGATGGTGGTGTCGTTGCCGATGGCGTGCCAAAGTTCTTCGGCCACGTGTGGAGCAAACGGCGCCAGCAGGATGAGCAACTGGCTCAGTACCTCACGACTCGAGCATTTCTGCTGCGTGAGCTCGTTGACGCACACCATAAAGGCGGCTACCGAGGTATTGTACGAGAAATTCTCGATGTCTGCCGTCACCTTCTTAATAAGCTTGTGCAGGCTCTTGAGATTTTCCTTGGTGGGAACATCGTCAGTGACACGCAGGTCGTCGCCCTTGTAATACAGGCCCCAAAGCTTGTTGATGAAGCGGTGCACGCCGTCGATGCCGTTGGTGTCCCATGGCTTGCTCTGCTCGAGCGGACCGAGGAACATTTCGTAAAGCCTGAGCGTGTCAGCGCCGTAGCGCTCTACGATGTCATCGGGATTTACGACGTTGAACATCGACTTAGACATCTTCTCCACAGCGTAACCGCACACGTACTTGCCATCCTCGAGGATGAACTCAGCATCGGCGAATTCGGGTCGCCAGGCGCGGAATTTGTCGAGGTCAAGCACGTCATTGCTGACGATATTGACGTCAACGTGTATGGGAGTCACGTCGTACTGGTCTTTCAGGCCGTAGGATACGAACGTGTTGGTGTCTTTAATGCGGTACACGAAGTTGCTGCGTCCCTGAATCATGCCCTGATTGATGAGCTTCTTGAAGGGCTCTTCCTCGCAAACCACGCCGAGGTCGAAGAGGAATTTGTTCCAGAATCGGCTGTAGATCAGGTGGCCCGTAGCGTGCTCGGTGCCTCCGATGTAGAGGTCGACGTTGCGCCAGTACTCGTCAGCCTCCTTTGATACGAGGGCTTTGGAGTTGCGGGGGTCCATATAGCGCAGGTAGTAAGCCGAACTGCCGGCAAAACCGGGCATCGTGCACAGTTCGATGGGATAACCCTCCTTTGTTTTCCAGTTGGCGGCGCGGCCCAGGGGCGGCTCGCCCGTCTCGGTGGGCAGGAATTTGTCGACCTCGGGCAGCAGCAGGGGCAGCTCGCTGTCGTCCATCATCATAGGAATGCCGTCCTTGTAATATACGGGGAACGGCTCGCCCCAGTAACGCTGGCGGCTGAAAATTGCGTCACGCAGGCGGAAGTTGACCTTTACCTTGCCGATGCCGAGCTCTTCGATGCGGCGCTTGGCGGCGGCGATGGCATCCTTCACCTCCATGCCGTTGAGGTCGAGCAGGTCTGACTTGGAGTTGATCACCTTGCCCTCCTTGGCATCGTAACTTTCCTCACTCACGTCGGCGCCCTCGATCAGCGGGATGATGGGCAGGCCAAAGTGCTTGGCGAAGGCGTAGTCGCGGCTGTCATGCGCGGGCACGGCCATGATGGCGCCCGTGCCGTAGCCGGCCAGCACGTAATCACTCACCCAAATGGGTATTTCTTTTCCGTTAAGAGGATTGATGGCATAGGCGCCGGTAAATACGCCAGACACCTTCTTGTCGATCATGCGCTCGCGCTCGGTCTTGCGCTTGGTGGCCTGCACGTACTCGTCCACGGCCTGGCGCTGCTCGGGCGTGGTGACCATATCCACGTACTTGCTCTCCGGAGCAAGCACCATAAATGTAACGCCAAACACCGTGTCGGCCCTGGTGGTGAATATCTCGAGCGTCACGTCGCTGTCGGCCACCTTGAAGAGCATTTCGGCACCCTCGCTGCGGCCAATCCAGTTGCGCTGCGTCTCTTTCAGGCTGTCGGTCCAGTCTATGGTGTCCAGGCCGTCGAGCAGACGCTGAGCGTAGGCCGACACGCGCAGGCACCACTGGTACATCAACTTCTGCTCCACCGGGTAGCCGCCACGGATTGACAGGCCCTCGCTCACCTCGTCGTTAGCCAGCACGGTACCCAGCTTGGCACACCAGTTAACCATCGTATTGCCCAGGTAGGCGATGCGGTAGTTCATCAGCGTATCGCTCTTCTGCTTGTCGTCCATAGCACGCCACTCGTCGGCGGTGAAATGCAACTCTTTTGAGCAGGCTGCCGTCACGCCCTGCGAGCCATGCTCCTCAAAATGCTTTACGAGGTCGGCGATGGGCTCGGCCTTCTGCTTGGCTGTGTCGAAATATGAATTGAACATGCGCGTGAACGCCCACTGCGTCCAACGGTAATATTCCGGATCGCACGTGCGTATCTCACGGTCCCAGTCATAGCAAAAGCCTATCTTGTCGAGCTGCTCGCGGTAGCGGTTGATATTGTTGACAGTGGTCTTTTCGGGGTGCTGGCCGGTCTGGATGGCGTACTGCTCGGCAGGCAGGCCGTAGGCGTCGTAACCCATCGGGTGGAGCACGTTAAATCCATTGAGGCGCTTGTAGCGCGAATAGATGTCGCTGGCGATGTAGCCCAGAGGATGGCCCACATGCAGGCCAGCGCCCGAGGGATAGGGAAACATGTCGAGCACGTAGAACTTGGGCTTCTGCGGGTCGATGTCGACATGGTATGTGCGCTGGTCTTTCCAGTACTGCTGCCAGCGCTGTTCGATTGCTTTATGATTGTACATTATAGAAATGGAAAATTGAAAATGGAGAATGGAAAATTAGATTCGTTTCCCGCACAGCCCGCTTGTGGGCTGACTGCCTTACGACAGGGCCAGCATGCGCTCGATGGGGCGGCGAGCCTTGGCTGCTATTTCGGGGTCTACTGTGATTTCGGGCGAGAGGTCGCGCAGGCAGTCACGCAACTTCTCGAGGGTGTTGAGCTTCATATACGAGCACTCGTTGCATGCGCACTCGCCCGTGTTGGGCGGAGCGGGTATGAACGTCTTGTCGGGACATTCCTTCTGCATCTGGTGCAGGATGCCGCTCTCGGTGGCCACGATGAACTCACGGCAGTCGCTCTCCTTGGCGTGCTTGAGCAGCACGGCCGTGCTGCCCACCTTGTCGGCTATCACCTGTAGGGGCTGCTTGCACTCGGGATGCACCAGCACCTGCGCGCCGGGATGCTGGCGCTTGAGGTCGAGTATCTTTTCGAGTGAGAACTCCTCGTGCACGTGACACGCACCGTCCCACAGCACCATGTTGCGGCCCGTCTGGGCGTTGATATAGGCACCCAGGTTGCGATCGGGGCCGAAGATGATTTTTTCGTCGAGGGGGAAGGTGTCGACAATCTTCTTGGCGTTGCCCGAGGTGACGAGCACGTCGGTGAGGGCCTTGACGCGGGCCGAAGTGTTGACGTACGATATTACGGTATGTCCGGGATGTGACTTGACGAAGGCCTCAAACTCCTCGGCCGGGCAGCTGTCGGCCAGTGAGCATCCGGCCTCGGGATCGGGACACAGCACCGTCTTGTCGGGGCAAAGTATTTTGGCAGTCTCGCCCATGAAGTGGACGCCGCAGAGCACAATCACCGGAGCGTCAAGCTTGGCTGCGATTTGGGCCAGCGCCAGCGAGTCGCCGATGTAGTCGGCCACGTCCTGTA
>CAMWUM010000084.1 GCA_947177435.1 uncultured Muribaculaceae bacterium | reverse complement strand
CTTTTAAGACAGGAGCACAGGAGGAACAGGAGGTATTTATTGAGCAGCGGCGGGAAGCCGCCGCCACTCCATAGGCGTTGTCAAGGGACGGGGTCGTAGCCGGAGCCGCCCCAGGGGTTGCAGCGGGCGATGCGCTTTACGGCGAGCCAGGTGCCTCTGAGGGGGCCGTGCTTTTTGAGGGCTTCGAGGGCGTACTGGCTGCACGTGGGGGTGAAGCGGCAGCAGGGCGGGAACAGGGGCGAGATGCACAGCCTGTATATCTTTATCGGCAGGCTCAGCAGCCACACGGCGGCCTGCGCTATGGGGCTGCGGCTATTGCTGGGCATTGGCGTGCTGCTGTATGGCGGTGAGTATGCGGCGCATGGCCTTTTCTACGCGCGCGTATGGCTCGAGGACGTTGGCTACGTAGACGAATGCCACGTCGATGCGCGCGGCGTCAGGGAGGGGGTATTCCTGATGCAGCAGGCGGTAGGCTTCGCGTATGCGCCGGCGCATGGTGACGCGGTCTACGGCGTGGCGCAGGCGCTTCTTAGGCACGGAGATGAGGAACTGGGCTGGGGCGTCGCTCTTGCGGCCCGGGTTCTGGCGCCACACGGCGCGCAGGGGATGGGCCAGGGCCGACGACGTGTCGGGCTGGCGGCCGAACAGCATGCCGATGGCCGTGGGGCTGCAGAGCTTTTGTTTCTTGTATAGCCTAAGCACGCCCCTTACGCGTTGTTCTCGGTGAGGTAGAGGTCGATGGCCGCGGCCATTGAGGGAGCCTTGACGGTGGGCGCTTCGAGGTCGAGGCGCAGTCCGGCGTCCTTGACGGCCTGGGCTGTGGTGGCTCCGAGGGTGGCGATGGCGACGTTGCCCTGCTGGAAGTCGGGGAAGTTTTTGAGGAGCGACTCGATGCCCTGGGGGCTGAAGAACACGAGCATGTCGTAATCGAAGGCTTCGTCGGAGGCGAAGTCGTTGCTGACGGTGCGGTACATCACGGCGCGGGTGTAGTGGATGCCGGTGGTGTCGAGGATGTTGGTTGTGTCGCTGTTGTGCACGTCGCTGACGACATAGAGATAGTTCTCGTTCTTGTGCTTGACCAGCAGGGGCAGCAGGTCGTTAAACTTGCCTGTGGCCGAGTGGAATATCTTGCGTTTGCGGTACACGATGTACTTTTGCAGGTAAAGTGCGATTGACTCAGTGGTGCAGAAGTACTTCATCGTGTCGGGGATGGAGATGCGCATTTCTTCGCAGAGGTTGAAGAAATGGTCGATGGCTGTTTTCGCTGTGAAAATGATGGCTGTGAAGTCAGGGATGTTGACTTTCTGCTGGCGGAATTCGCGTGCGGTCAAGCCTTCGACCTTGATGAAGGGCCGAAATACGATTTCCACTCCGTGCTTCTGCTCGATGTCGAAGTATGGCGACTTGTCGGACGTAGGTTGCGGCTGAGATACCAGAATTTTGTTAATCTTCACTGCTTTGGTTATGCAAAAATTGTTAGACCATATGTGCGTCTGTCAGATTTTGGATGCCAATCTGTAGACGAAAATGAGCGGCAATATTTCCACGGCGCAAAGATACAAAATAAAATAAAGCAAAGAGCCAAAATTGCGGTAAAAAATCCTAAATCCTTTAATAATGAAGATAATTCGGGCCAAAACGTACAGTACGGCGGCCGCCAGCGTCATCGCCGGGGCGGCTCCCTGGTAGAATATGGCCACCAGCGCCGGCACCAGCAGGGCGAAGCCCAGCAGCGACTGCGAGGCCGTGAATCCCTGCACGTAGAGCCTCCTGCCGGCCGGGTCGGCGAAGACGTAGCCCAGCAGCCAGTACGTGGCCAACTGGGCCGCGTAGTAGGCCATGGCGAGGCCTATGAGCATGGCCGTGGCCACGAACGGCGCCCTGGGCTCGGGTGGCGCCGGAGCGTCGGCGCCGAAGATGGAGGCGATGCTGGCGGCCCCGCCCAGGGCCACGGCGCTGTACAGGAGTATGCCGGCGCACACGCTCCACTGCACGGCCATGAGCGTGAGGGCGCTCGACTCGCTGGTGGTGCGGTCGTCGAAGGCGTTGGCGCGGCGGCGCATGCCCAGCAGCTCCTGCCACAAGGCCCCGAACAGCTTGCGGCAGCGGCGCACGATCAGCAGCATCATCAGCAGCAGGCCCGTGACGAGGCTGAGGATGCCCGAGTCGGCGCCTATGGGCACCGTGCGCTCCTCGCCCTCCATGCCCGAGAGCCACGGATCGGGCTCAGGCTCGGCGGCCACGACGACTGTCTCCACTGCCTCGTAAGTCGTAGGCGGAGCGGCGAGTGCCGAGTCGAGATTGGCCGAGAAAGCGATGGAGTCGGCGCCGGGCAGGGGTCCTATCAGCAGCGAGTCAGCGGGCATTGACGATCATTTCTACGGCCTGGGCCGGAGTGGAGGCTACGAGCCATGCGGCCGCGGGGTCGATGAAGCCCTCGGCCTGTGCGCGGTCGAGCCAAGCGAGGAGGCCGTCGTAGAAGCCGTTGATGTTGAGGATTACCACCGGGCGGTCGTAGAGGCCGAGCTTGCGCCAGGTGATGATTTCGGCCAGTTCGTCGAGAGTGCCGATGCCGCCTGGGAGGGCCACGGCGCCCACCGACAGGTCGGCCAGCGTCTGTTTGCGCGAGTGCATTCCGTCGGTGACGATGGTCTCAGTGAGACGGTCGTAGTTGCGCCCCGCGTCGGCCATGAACTGCGGGATGACGCCGATGGCCGTGCCGCCGGCGTCGAGCGCGCCGTCAGTGACAGCCGCCATCAGGCCCATGCGGCCGCCGCCATTGACGACAGGCAGCCCCGCGCGGGCAATTTCGGCGCCGAGCATGCGCGCAGCCTCAAAGTAGGCCGGGGCAATCTCCCGGCTCGACGCGCAATATACAGTGATGCCTTTTTGCATAGGATTATTTCTTTGGGATTATTTTTTGGAGAAGAGGCGGGTGGATTGGGAGGAGGCGAGGGCCACGACGGCGACGAGGGCCAGGACGGCCAGGAGGTCGAGGGGGCGCAGCTGGCAGGGGTAGTAGGGGGTAGTCAGCTGCGTGGGGTCGCCGGCCAGGCGTATGAAGTGGCCCCACTGCTGGGCCAGAGCCAGCGCGGAGCCCAGGATGATGCCCAGGATGCCGCCGAACGTGCTGATGAGCACGCCCTCGCAGATGAATATGCGGGTGGCGAGCGAGCGGCTGGCGCCGAGGGCTGAGAGGGTCTGCATGTTGCTGCGCTTCTCGATGACGAGGAGCGAGAGGGTGGAGATGATGTTGAACGAGGCAATCACCAGGATAAACGCCAGCATCATGAACGTCACCCACTTTTCGATGGCAATCATGCGGAAGGCGTACTCCTGCAGCTGCATGCGCGACATGACCTTCACGCCGTCGCCGGCTGCGGCTGCCACCGCGCGGATGACGTCCTGGCGGTCGGCGCCGGGCTCGAACGCAATCTCGATTGCCGTGGCTTCGGTGTCGTAGTCAAGCATCTGGCGGGCTGAGGCGAGGGGGATGTAGACGCGGTCGTTGTCGTAGTCGGGATGGTTGACGCGCGATACGGCGGTGGCCAGCAGCCGCTCGCCTCGGAACGACGCCGAGGGATTGGCCGGGTTGATGCGGCCCACGCGGCGCGGCACGTACAGGTCAACCATCGAGCCTGGCCTGGCGCCTGTGCTCACTGCCACGCCGGCGCTGAGCGTCATTGCGGGCTGGCCCTGCCACTCGTTGACGGCGGCGCCGTCGATGATGGTGCTGTCGAGGCGCACGGCCTCGCCGTAGTCGTCGGGTATGCCCTTGAACACCACCGGCATCTGCTGGCCGCCGCACACCATCAGTCCGCGCTCCTCCACGACAGGCACGGCGGCAGCCACGCCCGGCAGGGCGGCCAGCGTACGGGCCAGCGAGTCGCCGTTGGCAATGGTCTTTCCGCCTGCAGGGAGCGCCTTGGCGTCGGGGTCGATGTCGGTGAGCTGCTGCTCGGTTAGGGCCGTGAAGCCGTTGAACACCGACAGCACAATGACGATGGCCGCCGTGGCGATGGCCACGCCGGCAACCGATACGATCGAGATTATGTTGACGGCGCTATGGCTCTTTTTCGAGAAGAGGTAACGCCAGGCGATGGACCAGGCGAGAGTCAATTAGTAATTATCAATTAGTAATTAGTAATGAGAGAATTTTCAATTCTCCATTCTCAATTTTCCTTGAGGAGGTTGTCGATGTTTTCGATGTAGTCCAGCGAGTCGTCGATGTAGAAGGCCAGTTCGGGAGTCTTGCGCAGCTGGTAGCGCACGCGCTGGGCCAGTTCGTAGCGAATTGTCTGGGTGCTGGCGTTGATGTTGGCGATGATTTCGGCTGCCTTGTCCGAGGGGAAGATCGAAAGGTATGCCTTGGCCACCGACAGGTCGGGCGATACGCGCACGGCGCTGACTGACACGATTGTGCCGCGAGTGGCGGCAGTCTGCTGGCGGAAAATTTCGCTGAGCTCCTTCTGGAGCAGGCGGGCTATTTTTGCTTGTCTTGTTGATTCCATTATTGAGATATTTTAGTTACTTACCATTATAACGTAAATAACTGGCGCAAAGTTACGAAAAAATGTCGGAAAAATCAAGGTGCGGTTTTCGCAAGCCTCAGGCTTACGGCCCTGAACAATCAAGGCCCGGCCTTTTGGGGCCGAGCCTTGGGCATTATGATTGGTTTATGTTATTCGTACTGGCTGAGGTCGATGGTGCCGACGCCCTCGAGGGTTTCGAAGGTGAAGCCGGTGGAGTTCCACGACTCTACGACCACGGTCTGGCCCGAGCTGAGGCCGTCGATTTCCTTGGCGGGAGAGTAGGGCATGGTCTTGCCGGGGGTGTTGACGGTGCCGAACACCATGTCGCCGCTGAACGACGGGGTGAGCATGGCAGAACCGGAGGTCTTGACGGTGACCTTGCCGTAGCCCTCGAAGCTTTGCTCTGCGTCGTCGGTGACGTTGAGCGAGATGGTTTCGGTCTTAGAGGGGTCGAATTCGAGGCCGTTGTCGGTGAGGACGAGACGGAAGATGTACTGGTAGCCTTGCTTCATCTCGACTTCGGGCACCTCGAGCTGGTAGGTCTTGCCGTCGATGGTGGCGCTGAACTTAGCCTTCTCGGAGTCAATCTTGGTGTTGAAGGGCATGGTCCAGATGCCGGGGAGATCGCTGCGCCATCCGCCTTGGCTGACGGTCTTATTGACAGCGGCGGTCACCGCGCCCTTGTCGGCGCCCTTGGTGAGCTTGCCGGTGGATGCGTCGAGGGTGCCTGCGATGCACACGTCGTCGAGCTTGAACTCCTTGACTGAGCCGGCTCCGGTGTAGTTGACGGGCACGATGTTGAGGGTCATGAGCGAGAGAGCGTGCTTCATGTTGAGCTTGACGGCGGGCGAGGTGAGAGACGCGGGCACGTATGAGCCGGAGTACATGAGGTCAACCTGCTTGTTGAGGTCGACGGGTATCTTGGTAAGCTCAGTGTACGAAGCGTCATAGGGCGACACGGCGTACATGAAAGCGTTCTTTTGCGTCTCGTTGATCTTGACCGCGGGGGTCATGGTCCACTTGTTGCCGTCGAAGGTAGCCTTTACGCCGTCGACGATGTTGGCCGAAGTGGTCTGATTGTTGACCTTGGGGAAGATGTTCATGGCGTCGTTGGCCTTGAACTCGAGCTGTGCGGCCTTGGTCTCGATGTTGGCGGTGGAGATGGTCACCTCCACTGCGTCGGGGGTGTCAGTGCCGCCGGGGGTGGGGGTAGGCTCGTCCTTCTTTTCGCACGAGCTGCACGCTGTCAGGGTTGCGATGGCAAGCAGCGAGAAATATATCTTTTTCATTGTAATCTGCGTATTAAATTGTTAGACCTTAGAGCGAGATGGTAAACTGCTTGCTCTTGCCGTTGCACTTTACCTCAATGGTGTTGTTGCCGGCGGTGAGCTGGTCGCGGCTGAACTCAACGGTGGGCTCAGAGTCGAGCGTGCCGTTGGCGACGACTGCACCCTGCGAGTTGGTGACGGTGTATGTGGCGCCAAACTTGCACTTGAGGGTGAATTTCTTAGAGAGTCGGTCGTAGCTGAGCGACGTGCGGCGCTCGATGGGCTGGGGAGCGGTGACGGCGATGTTGAAGCCTTGGATGAGGTTGACTTCCTTGCCGTTGTCGCCCTTCATCGTGGCCTTGACGCGCACGTAGATCGTGCCTTCGCTGGCGCTGAGCGAGCGGGTGGTGTAGAGCACGCCGTTTTTGTACTCAAAGGGGATGTCCTTGAAACTGTTGTCCTGGCTATTGTATTCGCCGGTGACTTCGATCTTCATGTCCGAGGTGGGGAGCTGGCCATTGACGAGTACCGCTGCGATGGCGCTGCCCACGGGGGTGTCCTCCTCGACTTCCGAGTCGGAGATGTACAGGCCCTGGAGGGGAGAGTTGACGGCGCCGATGCCGGTGACGGCGTAGTGGTTTGAGTCATAGTTCATGCCCATCTGCGAGTCCTTGAGGGCGTTGATGTTGAAGTATCCGTCGCCGTAGCCGCCCCAGCCCCAGTTGACGTGGTAGAGGAGGCCGTCATAGCCGTCGACGTTGAACGAGTGGCCGTAGCCGCCCTTGGTGTCGATGGCGTTGTACACGAGTGCGTGGCCAGCCACGAGCTCATTGAGCAGGAGCTGCTCCCAGTCGCCTCGGTAGCTGTCGCGGGCGTAGTAGGCTACGTTGGGGTATCCGAAGTTGGTCGACAGGGCGTTGGTGATGCGGTACACCTCGTTGGAGGGGATGCCCGAGCCCTCGGAGCCGTAGTTCATGCGCACGCTGACGCCGGTGTGGTACATCAGGCGGGCAGCCTCGTCCTTATGCTTTGCGGCCGAGGGCTTGGTGAGAGCGTCCCAGTCGTAGTTGGCTTCCTTGTCGTAGTCGATGCTCACCTGGCCGTAGCCGGCAGGGGCGTAGGTCACCTGGCCCATAGGCTTCATGGGGTACTGCTGCACGCTCATAGCCTGGGCCATGGCCACTGCCACGCAGCCTACGATTGCCTTGCTCGAGCCTGAGCCGGGGCAATACTTGTTCCAGGGGTCTGACTGGTTCCAGTTGACCTGGATGAGAGGCTTGACGGGCTCGCCGGCGCGGGAGAACTGCTTGCGCTCGATCTGGGTCCAGCGGCGGTTGGCGTTACCGTTTGCGGCGTCGATTTTGACCGAAGCCGATGCCTCGCCGACCATGTGGCGCATGTTGTCGGGCAGGCGGCTGGCGCTGAGCGAGCCGGTGGTCGAGTAGGCGATGATGGGCTCGGCGTTGTCGTCAGAGCTGACGATTGCCCATCCTTTGGGAGCGAAGCTCACCAGGTAGAGGTTGTCGTTGAGCGCTTCGACGCCGGAGGCCGACAGGCCCGATGCGGCGCCGGACTGGGCGGACACGTAGTTGGCGGCTATCTGCGCCGCGCGGTCCTGGCCCACATGCTCGGCCCAGGCGGCAGAAGAGCCTACGATGGCGCTGAGCAGCAACACGGATATTGATTTCTTCATAGCTGTCATTTGCATAGACATGTACGTTATGGGGTAAAATAATTTAAATTAAAACTGAATGATGCGCGGCGGTCTGTCTTAGGGTGGCGCATGCCGGTCTGCCGCACATTATATGCAAAGTTAGTAAAAAAAACTGACAACTCATAACTTTTAGGCCAATATTTGCACTGCTTTTTCAAATATTTTGCGCCTTAGCCGCCAATCTGCGAAAA
>CAMWUM010000083.1 GCA_947177435.1 uncultured Muribaculaceae bacterium | reverse complement strand
CGAAACTCGATGCCGTCGTTGACGTAGGCGCCGGCTGTGATGATGACCGGGGGTGAGTATTTGCCGGCGCGGTCGGCGTAGATACGGATGTATATCCTATCCTCCTCTGGGCTGATGGTCAGCGAGGCAGACCATTCGTCCTTGTCGCTACTGAGGCTGAACGGCTCCTTGACGGCCAGCGTGATAGGACAGTCGATGTTGTCGACGTCGACCAGCAGTTCGTAAGCCTGGCTGGGCTCGCCGGGGAGGGCTTCGAGGTATAAGTCGCCGTCGTAGAGCAGGTCGACACAGGGAATTGGCGCCGACGTGGTGAAGCGCACCACATTGCTCTTATAATTCTTTGATTCAAGCCAATACTCGTACTCCGTGGAAGGCTCGAGGCCGTCGACATAGTGATTGCCTGCGCTGGCGTCAACGCTGATTGACTGGCCGTTGACATGCAGGGCATACTTGCCGCCGTCCATCTCGTCGCCGCCGTAACTCCACGTGGCCACAAACGAGCAGTCGGTCACATCCTGCGGCTCGCCGGCGGTGACATGGTCGAGGGCTTGCCCGATGAGTCGTACCGTCGATTTGGCGCTCCCCGAGACGAAGCGCAACTCCGCGTCGCACTCGCCGGCCTCCTCGGGAGCGTAGGTGACGGCCACTGCCACGCCGTCGGGCTGGTTGGCATCAGCCGCAGAGATGGTCGAGCGGTCGGCCGTCACCTCGAGCGATGAGCAGGAGAGCGTGACTGGGGCCGTCAGGTTGGTGCCCTTGACGCGTATTGTTATTGTTTTTTCTTGTCCGACAGTGATGTAGCCGTACTCATAGACTGTGCCGTCAGCCGGTATGTCGATGCATGCGGGGCGCTCGCCGCCAGCACTCCAATTCTGCGTTTTCTTATCGCCCCAGATGTACTCGGCCATCTCGGGATGGTCGATAAACGGGTTGCGGTTGTGTTGTGCGGCGTACACAGCCTCCTGGCGGTCAAGTTCTTTGCTGCTCACAGGGTCCTGGCGGTGCCATTTCAGCAGCAGGTCCACGGCCCAGCCCGTAAAAGCCGGGTAGGAATTGCCGGCCAGCATGTCGCTGTGCCAGTCGTCGATGAGGCTGTTGTAGCACGCCGCCATATAAAAGTACGAGCGCGCGAAGTCGCCCTTGTATTCGTCGGCAGGCTCGAACACCGTGCCCGAATATCCGGGGAACGTGCTGGCGCCCAAGCGGCCAAGAGCCTTGACGCTGCCCGAGCCAGGCAGGGTGCTGCCATGCGCGCACTCGCCGTAGGGGTAGTTGCTGCGCTGGCCGTTGACCTTGCCATCGGTGGGGTAGATGTGGAAGGCGTCGCTGTACATCGGCGAGGCGTCGTCAAACCAACTCTTCGGCATCGAGTGCTCGCGGTTGTAGCAGTCGCCCACCGACTTATAACTGCCGCACTGCTCGCCGCCCACCGTCCAGTGCTTGGTCGAGTACATGTCCCAGATCTTGCCGTCGGGGTAGACGTCTGAGGTGCCGTAGAGCGTCCAAAGGCCGCTGTAGCCCACGTTGTTGTGCGGGCCTACCACCTGCTCGAGCGCCTCGAGCAGCTGCGCGCCGCCCAGGCCCTCGCAGCGGTTGTAATATGTGGCCGGGGCCTGCGCCATGGCCATTGCCGGCAACGCCAGCATTGCTATCGCTAATTTTCGCATTGTCAGTCAGTTAGATTTCAAACTTTGAGCCTTCGCCGGTCACAGCCTTAGGGTCGGCCGAGCGCCGCGAGTAACTGCGGTACGTGTCAGGCTCAATCTCCACGTCGGGCTCCACGAGCGTGTCAGAGGCCCGCAGCGGAAAGGATATGTATTTGATAGTCAGGCCACGGCCCAGCCACTGGCGCTCGTAGTGCGTGCGCATGTTGGGTATGGGCAGCACGGGCTCGAGCCTCTCCAAATCGTCGGGCGTGAGCGTCTTGCCCTCGATGCCGTACAGGTCGGGGGTGTCGGCCTCCGGCTCTATACCACTGGCCTTTAGCATCTCGCGGGTGTAGGTGTACAGAAACGGACTGTCAGTCTTGAGCCTTACCAGCCCGCCGTCTTTCAGGCAGCGCCGGTACATGTCGAGAAAACGCGTGCCGGTCAGGCGCTTGGTGGCCTTCTTCATCTGCGGGTCGGGGAAGGTAATCCACAACTCGCTCACCTCGCCCGGCTCGAAAAACTCGGGCAGCAACTCGATCGAAGTGCGCAGGAAGGCCGCGTTAGCCAGACCGAGTTCGTCAGCCTCCTTGGCGCCGGAGTACATGCGCGCGCCCTTTATGTCGATGCCGATGAAGTTTCGCTCAGCATCCTGCCGCGCCAAACCCACGGTGTACTCGCCCTTGCCGCAGCCCAGTTCGAGCACGATCGGCCGCTCGTTGCCAAACACATCGCGGCCCCAGCGCCCCTTGAGCGGGCACGGGCCCTGCTGCAGCACACCGAAAGGATACTGATATACCCTATCCAGGCGCTCCATTTCAGCGAATTTCCTCAGCTTATTCTTGCCCATTTCACCAATTAAATCATTTATCCCGCAAATTTAGCGAAAATCCCCGAATAATCCGCCTCATCCAGCGCAAAAAAAGTTAGTGCCAGGCGAGGCGGAGGGAGTGGAGGGAAGCGGGAAGCGAGGAGGATGCGATGGCGACGGCGTACCAGCGGTAGGGGGTGCCGCAGACGGGCCGGAGGTGGGGTTTGCCGGAGGTGGCGACGAGGGTCCAGGCCGTGCCGTCGTGGCTGCCCCAGAGCAGGAGGCTGACGGTAGAGGCGGCGTATTGGCCTGTGACGGACACGGAAGATAGGCGCTTGCCCTCCTCGGCCTCAAAGGGGCGGGTGATGACCAGCGCCGACGCCGAGGGGATGGCCGTTGCCTGGCTGTCTGGCATATATGCCATTATGCTGCCTGAGGCGTCGCGGGCGTACAGGCACCGGCCGTCGAAATACAGGCGGCAGACATTGCCGTGGCCTGCGGAAGCATTCGTCAATTGCGGAGCGGCGGCAGGGCTGAGCAGCGACAAGCCTGGCAGCGCGGGCGCGTCGACCGGCGCGGGAACGGGGCGAGCAACCGATCCGGAAAGAATGACAACGCCTCGGCCAGCGACGTAGGCCATCCCCTCAGGCATCGAACATGGAACTTGCCCTGAAAGGCAGGAGTCGTTGGCGACATGCCGGCTCTCGGCGTTAGCCGAAACGCACCATACGCCATTGCTCGTCAGCACGATTGCCTGCCCTTGCGAGGAAGTGAGCCCCACCGGCGTGCCGTCACCGCACTGCCGCAGAGTCTGCCACACCCGCTCGTTGCCTTGGGCGGAAATGGCCACGACGCAGCCCACGTCAAACGGCCCCTCCGTGCCATTGTCCGCCGGCAGCGTGGCCATAGTGGTTGACGACGGAACCGACGGCGAAGCGCCAAGTCCGCCCCACCAGTATGCTCCACGCCCGTCGGCCGAAGGCCTTAGCGGAAGCATCCATGAGCGCGTGCCCTGCTTGATGCGCATGCGGAAAGCCCCGGGGCACGGATAATAGAGGTGGCGCGGGAAGGCATCAACCAGGCTGTTGGCTGCACCGACATCAAATACCTTGGCCACGCGCCGTATCTGCCCTCCCCTCTTGGCCCAAACGGTCACCTCGACGGCTATTGCCGACGAACCCGTGCCAGTGGCAGCGGCCATCGTTCGCGGCGGCTGGGGCGACGGCAGGCGCATCTGCGCACCCGCCTCATATAGCCGGCCGCCCAAATGCAAGCGCGCCTTAGCCACCACCTCGAGCGAGCATTCGAGAGTCGAAAGGCCGGTCGGCCCGCATTCAAGCTTTTCGCAGGCCCTTACGCTCTCCGGGGCCGTGGATACGCTTACGGGCACGTCGAAATACTCCGCTCCCACCTTCACCTCCTGCGCCGGCAGACTGGCAACGCGGTAAAAATCAACGCTCCGCAACAATTCGCTTTCCATTTCAGGATTAGGCGGAAAGTGCCAGGCTCTGGCCGTGCCAAGCCCTACATCCTCAGCCGAATGGTCGGCGTAATCGTCGCCGCTTTCCGACCAATGGCCCACGAAAGCCGACGCCGATGCCCAGCGCATCACTCCTCGCGGCAATACGGCATCCGAGACATGAGTGCTCACCGGCTGCGTGATGAAGAAGTCGAGGGCGACTACGCCGCCCACCTCAGTGCCGGCGTCTATTACCCTGCAGCGCAGCGCGAAATAGCGGCAAGACGAGGGCGAAAACGAAATTACCCTCTTATCTCCAACAGCCTCGTTGCCCAGTACAGCCAGGCAAGGCGGAAGCACCGCAGGGAGCATCAGCACCGGCGCCGACGGGCGCGAGTGGCTGCCGTTGGCAAACCGCCACGCATATCTCACGAAGAACGGCTTGCAGAACCTTCCTTTGCCCTCCACCTGCTGGGCCACTGCCCTGGCATAGGCAGCTGCGATAGCTCGCGAAGCATTGAGACCGTCGAGCGTTTCGGCCTGAGTATGCGGGTGAGTAGCCGACGCGCTTTGCCCTGAAGTATCGGAGCTCGGAGCCAAGCGGGCCGGCACCTCAAAGCGGTCTGCAATTGAGAGCGTTCCGGCCCGCTGCATTCCAAACTCAATCTCAGGGAGAGCCACGTCGTCAGTAATCACATCAAACGCCTCGGGCGGCCACTTCGGCATCGGGAGCGCCCTGAGCGCCTCCCCATCGTAAATCATGCCCTGGCAAAAGGCCAGAGCCTTGGAGTCAAGCTTCATTTTTTCCATAATCCATCGGCATTAGGCGTTGAGAGTGGCTTTTACCTTGGCGGCAGTCCTGGCGATCACCTCGCCGTAGAGCGGGGCGCTGACGGCCAGCGTATCTGTCTCGTCATCCACCTTTGGCTCAGGCCCGTACACCGCCCGGCGGATGGCTGCCGACTTGCTGCGGCACGAGTAGAACTCAAGCACAAGTCCCGAGGCGTGGCGAACGATTGCCACAACGGGCCTCTGCGGTGTGCCCCTCAGCCCGGCAAAGCGTCCGCGCTGCAGGGCGTAAGCCGCCGAGGCCGGGTCAATCGGCTCGCCCGCAGGGCGTTCCCAGTCATTCATCTCAAAAGTGACAAGTCTAAGGAAATCAGCCGGGAGCGACAGCCAGCCCGCGCATCCGTCGGTCCAGGCAATGCCCAACGCGTCGGGCACGAACGGGCGAGCGCACTCCAACTGGCAGGGCAACGCCTCGAGATGTGCCTCACGCACGGCCTCCACGGCCTTGGCGCGTATGATTTGGTCGAGCGACAGGCCCGAACAGGTAGCCTCGATGGCCGGCGCAGGCTCGGCGTCGAAGTTGAGCGCGACCCTCACGTCGCGAACGATTTTCAGCATTTCGCAGTTCATAATATAAGCGTGTTTTTCAAAATTCTCCGCAAAAATACGACATCGACGCCTCCGGCTGACAATATCTTCAATTTGTAAACATATGTTAAAGGCTTTGTGGTGTCGGGGGAATTTGCTAAATTTGCGGGATATAATAAATAATGGCCGCCAATCGGCCTTGAAATTTGAGAATTTAAAAATGGGCAAACTGCATAGAATGCGCGTGCCGTTGCACCACGAGGGCAACCACATCCTGGCGATAGTCTTTCTGGCTCTCGCCGCGATGATTGTGCCTATATGGGTGTGGGTCTGGAAGATAGCCCCCGCCGTGCCTATCGCCGTCACAGCCGTCTGCGCTGTATTCTACCTTGCCCTGGTCAACTTCTTCCGTTCGCCCAAGCGCCGCTTCATCGGCGACCGCGACCGCGCCGTGGTGTCAAGCGCCGACGGACAGGTGGTGGTCATCGAGCGAGTCTACGAGCCCGAATGCCTCAAATGCGAATGCATGCAGGTGTCGGTATTTATGAATATTTTCAACGTACACGCCAACTGGTTCCCGGTCGACGGCGAGGTGCTGTACGTCAAGCACCACAGCGGACGGTTCATGGCCGCATACCTGCCCAAGTCGAGCACCGAGAACGAGCGTTCGACCGTGCTCATCAAGACCGACAGCGGCCAACTGGTGCTCATGCGCCAAATCGCCGGCGCAGTGGCCCGCCGCATCGTCACCTACGCCACCCCGGGCAACGAGGCCTCAATCGAAGACCACATGGGATTTATCAAGTTCGGCTCCCGCGTCGACCTCTACCTCCCGCTCGACACCGAGATACTGGTGGGACTGGGCGATAATGTCAAGGGCGGCGTAAGCCTTATCGGCCGACTCAGCGGCATCCCGCAATCAGACAACAACTCAAACACTTAGCACTCTCTTATGCGACGCATCATATCCTGGATACCCAACTCGATAACGTGCTGCAACCTCGTGTCAGGCTGCATGGCGATGTTTATGGCCATGCAGCGCGATCCCGACTGGATTTGGGGCGGACTTACGCCCCTGCAGTGGTTCTACATTTTCGTCTTGGCGGCCTCAGTATTTGACTTTCTCGACGGTATGTCGGCGCGCCTGCTCAAGCAGTATTCGCCTCTGGGCAAAGAACTTGACTCGCTCAGCGACCTTGTCAGCTTTGGCGTGGCGCCGGGTATGCTGATGATCAACATCATGCTCGGCCACGGCATAGTGGGCGTAGAGCCCAGCATGCGCTGGCTGGCGTGGGCTGCCCTGGCAATTCCCATCCTGGGAGCTATCAGGCTGGCCAAGTTCAACGTCGACGACTCGCAGTCGCACACCTTCAAGGGCCTGCCCATTCCGGCCAACGCCCTGTTCTGGATCGGCTTCAGCGGCTGGATTTACGAGCACCCCGACTGCTACCCGGGCAACATCGTGATGGCCATCATAGTCATCTTCTTCGCCAGCGCCATGGTATGGCCCCTGAAGATGTTCTCACTGAAATTCAAGACGTTCGGCTTCCGCGCCAACATCAAGCGCTACGGCATCCTGATCGCCGCCATTCTCTTCGTCGTCTTCTACGGCATCAGCGGCCTGGGTTGGTCCATCATTCTTTACATCCTGCTGTCGGCCCTGTCGCGCCGCAGCGACGATTGATGCGGCATGGACGCAATCACTGCCATATTCATATTCGTCATCGCCATCTGGCTGGGAGTCAAGTTGCTGCGATGGGCTTTCCCGCGACTGCTGCAGTGGTGGATCAAGCGCATGGTACGCCGCCAGTTTGGCATTGACGTAGAGGAGCCCAAGGCCAAGAAGCAGCGCCGCAGCTCGTTCTTCTCCGGGGGCGAGCCTAAGGCCAAGCCCCGACGCCAAGGCAAGAAGATACCGCGTGACGTGGGAGAATACGTTGAGTTTGAGGAGATTTCCGCATCTTACGAGAGCCGCGGGGCCGACGGATCGCGATTCAAGGCCGAGGAGCAGATTGTGGATGTGAAATGGAAAGACATCAATTAAGGCTGCTATGATTGAGGTCACCACGCACACATTGTCCAACGGCCTGAGAGTGGCCCACAGCCTTGAACCCCAAGGCGCTATGGCCGTGGTCAACATACTCTACGACACTGGCGCCCGCGACGAGCGCCCCGACCTTACAGGCATTGCCCATCTGTTTGAGCATCTGATGTTTGGCGGCTCGGCCCACGTGCCCAGTTACGCCAACGCCCTCGAATACGCCGGCGGCACCTCCAACGCCAGCACCGGCAGCGACTTCACCGAATTTTACGCTCAACTGCCCGTGCAGAACATCGAGACTGCCTTCTTTCTCGAGAGCGACCGCATGGCCAGTCCCGACCTCAGCCGGCGCGCCCTCGACGTGCAGCAGCACGTTGTGATCGAGGAGTTTAAGCAAGTATGCCTCAACCGCCCCTATGGCCGCGTGATGCACATCCTGCGCCCGATGCTCTACCCCACCCACCCCTACCG
>CAMWUM010000082.1 GCA_947177435.1 uncultured Muribaculaceae bacterium | reverse complement strand
CCGGGACGGCTGCGGCGGCCACGATCAAAACCGCCAGAAGGATGCGTCGGATTGCTTTCATGATGCTATAAAAATTTTTGCTAAGATAGCCATTATTGCCGAAATAATCACTATATTTGCACTAAATCTCTAAAAATTCAGCGAATATGGCTATCAATCTCGAAAAAGGTCAACGAATAAATCTCGAAAAGTCTAACGGCGCCAAGCTGACGCAGTTCTGCGTCGGCTGCAACTGGGGAGCAATCCCTGTGCGCGGATTCCTGGGCCTATCCCGCGGCTCGAAGGACGTGGACCTCGACCTTAGCTGCGTCATGCTCGACGCCCAGGGCAACCTCTGCGACCACATTTATTCGCCCCTGTACCGCAACGAGTTTCTACAGCGCTACGGCATGCCTCCTGGCAAACTCGACTCCAACGATCGCGCCCTGCACCATTCGG
This sequence comes from uncultured Muribaculaceae bacterium, assembly GCA_947177435.1. Lineage (GTDB taxonomy): Bacteria > Bacteroidota > Bacteroidia > Bacteroidales > Muribaculaceae > CAG-873. The sequence goes on along the minus strand of CAMWUM010000082.1, from coordinate 7,587 downwards.
GCGACGACCTCAAAGGCGACGACGGTGGCATCGACGACGGCCTCGACAACGAGATCATCACCGTCGACCTCAGCCGCGTGCACCCCTCAGTCGACCAGATATTCTTCTTCCTCAACAACGTCGGCCAGGAAGACTTCTCACAGATCCCTTACGCCTCAATCCGCATGTACGAAGGCACGCCCCAGCGCGTCAAGGAAGTGTTCGCCTCATACAACGTCTCGGCCCAGCCCCAGTACCGCGGCATGAAAGGCCTGATCATGGGCAAGCTCTACCGCCGAGGCGGCGAATGGCGCTTCTCGGCCATCGGCGACGCCTACCCCGACCAAAACCTCTGCGAAACCATCGGCCGCATCATCACCGCCTACAAGTAATCCCGCAAGCGGCTTAAATAGCCACATTATGAAAAAGATAGTCAAACCAACCCTATTCATATTTATATTGATCTGCGGCGCATGCTTGTGGGGATGCACCGGGGCGGTCGATTCTGCCACAAAAGATGCGAATGATTCGATTGCTGACGCATCCGCTTCTATTGACTCAATCACGGATGCATCAGCGATAGCCGACACGATTGCAGTAGACTCCATTGATGGGGAGAGCGACGGTGTGCCAGAGCCTAATCTCAACATTTGGGATGATGACATAAAAATCACGTGGCACCACATCACTAAGACACTCTACGAAGTTGAGTTTACCAGCCCAAAACTCAAGCAGGATATCGCCAATTATATTGACTCGTTGGCAAAAAGGGACGAGTACATTGCCGAATCGCCTTACTTTGAACTGTATATCGATTCAACAGATGTATCCATTCAGACCCGGCACGGTCAAGATGGCATTGATTGCCAAGAGGGCATTGACAACCGAAGTTTTAACTGGATTTTAGGCTACTCAATTATTGGAGAACGCATTGCAATTGTAAGTAGACGTTCACTTTTTGTCACCAACACAAACAAGAATCCATTAGAACTGCGATTTGATTGGTATACAACCACGCACTATATGCTTGAGATCAACGACGAAGGATGGTGCGGTTTCGATATAAACCCCGAAGATTACAATTAACCACTAATAGCATTCTCCCCTCTTATGAAATCTTTGTGCCGGATCGCACTGGTGGTTTTCATATCATCCATATTGGCGAATATTGCGCCTGCTGCCGCAAAAGATAATGAACGGCTGCACGATTGGGTGTGCTCGCTGTCTGATGTGCCGACCGATTCGATACATAATACTTATATTTTTTATTGGCACGGACATAATGGCATGAATTGGGGCATGATATACCCAGACTCAACAGGGTTGCGCATGGCTAATGGCACAACGAGAACCTGGGAAGACAAGGATTCCAGCTGCTCGCTTATCGACACAGCGATATTCCTCGGCGACAATGCCAAAACTATCCAGTGGGCTTTTGAGTCTCTGCCGAATGAGGCGAAGGGGTTTGAACCCCGCAAAAGTCCCTATTACGGTCCGTTTTTTAGGGAAGTATTTGTCGTAAAAGATGGTGTCACCGTATTTCACTATAAGTATGATATCGCAAAATACGATGGAAAAAACAGCAAAGAATTCAACGCCAAACTTGGTGAACTCACGTATCTGATGCTTTGGGTGTCGTTGCCATCACATCAGCATCAATTAGTCACCCCTTGCGACAGGCCACATCCGAAAAAAGGCCACTGATTCCTCCTCGGAGTGAGCTGAATTTGTGGATTTATTTGGGGAAACGGAGGAAAAGCGTTATATTTGCATGCAAAAATTAACGCAGATGATGGATTTTACTCCTTTGGCTCGTGTGGCGCTGGCGCCTAAGGCTCGGCGCGCGCTATCGGCGGCGGCTGACTGCCGACGCGTGCAGTTGGCCGTGCTCCGCAGCCTTGTCAATAAGGGTGTAAAGACCGTGTATGGGCGCGAGCATGGGCTCTCCGCCTGTAGCGACGACCTTTACGCAGACTTTGCCAATGCGCTGCCAGTGAGCGGCTACGAGGAGTTCCGCCCCTATGCCATGCGCATGGTCGACGGCGAAGCCGACGTGCTGTGGCCCGGACGCGTGACACGCTTCGCGCAGTCGTCGGGCACGTCGGGCGGCAAGAGCAAATTCGTGCCAATCACCGACGAATCGCTGCGCCGCAACCATTATGCCGGAGCCACCGCCTCCGTGGCGCTCTATCTGCACGCCTACCCCGACTCGCGCATGTTCGCCGGCAAGGGCTTCATCCTCGGCGGCAGCTTCGCCAACGAACTCACGCTGCCCCCCGGCGTAAGGGTCGGCGACCTGTCGGCCAACCTCATCGACGGCGTCAGCCCGCTGGTCAACCTGTTCCGCGTGCCCAGTAAAAAAGTGGCCCTGATGGAGGACTGGAGCGAGAAACTGCCGGCTCTAATAGAGGCCTCAATGCACGAGGACATCACCAACATCTCGGGCGTGCCGTCCTGGTTCCTGACCGTGCTCAAAGGCGTGGTGGCCAAGGCCGGAGCGCAGACCATCTGCGACGTATGGCCCCATCTCGAGGTGTTTTTCCACGGCGGCATCGCCTTTGGCCCCTACCGCGAGGAGTACGCCAAAATCTGCAGCCCGCAGATGCGCTACTGGGAGACGTACAACGCCAGCGAGGGCTTCTTCGCCTGCCAGAGCGACCCGTCCGACCGAGCTATGCTGCTGCTGCAAGACGCAGGCGTGTTCTACGAATTCATCCCTCTCGACGAGATCGACAGCCCACACCCCACCGCCCTGCCCGCCTGGGAAGTGGAGAAGGGCAAGACCTACGCCCTGTGCATCACCTCATGCTGCGGCCTGTGGCGCTACTCCATAGGCGACACCGTCAAAATAGAAAGCATCAACCCTCTGAAAATCACCATCGCAGGCCGCACCCAGCACTTCATCAACGCATTTGGCGAGGAGCTGATGGTATGCAACGCCGACGCCGCCATCGAAAAGGCCTGCCGGCAGATGGGATGCTCAATCAGCAACTACACCGCCGCCCCCGTCTATACCGAGGGCGACAACCGAGGACGCCACCAATGGCTAATCGAGTGGCACCAGCGACCGGCCGACACCGAGGCATTCGCCGACCTCCTCGACAGCCTGCTCCAGCAGGAAAACTCCGACTACCAGGCCAAACGCCAGGGAGGCATCTTCCTCGACCGGCTCGAACTGCTCAGCGCCGCCCCCGGCCTCTTCGACCACTGGCTCTCACTCAGCGGCAAGCTCGGCGGCCAGCGCAAAATCCCCCGCCTGAGCAACAGCCGCACAGTCATCGACCAACTGCTTGCAATCAATTAGCAATTATCAATTAATAATTATGAATAAACTTAAATCTATCCTGACCACACTGGCTGCGACGACAGCCTTGGCCGCAAGCGCCGACGGGCCCAACTACATCTTCTACTTCATCGGCGACGGCATGGGCATGGGCCCCGCCACTGCCGCCGAGATGTACAACCGCAACGTCCTTGGCCGCGAGCCGCTGACCATGTACCAATTCCCCGTGGCAGGCATGTGCCTGACCTACAGCGCATCGTCGCCCGTCACCGACTCTGCCGCCGCCGGCACGGCGCTATCCACCGGCGCCAAAACCAAGAACGGCATGCTCGGCATGGGCCCAGACACCACCGACGTAACCTCGATAGCCGTTGACCTCCAGCAGATGGGCTACGGCATCGGCATAGCCACCTCGGTCAACGCCGACGACGCTACCCCCGGCGCCTTCTACGCCCACGTGCCCAACCGCGGCATGCATTACGACATTGACAAGTACGCCGCTGCCAGCGGCTACCAGTTCATGGCCGGCGCAGGCCTGCGCGGCCTCATGGCCGACGGCAAGCCCACCGACATTCCCCAGGTGATGGCCGCAGCCGGCGTCGACCTGGTGCGCGGCTACGAAGAGCTCGCCGCCTCGACTTCCGACAAGGTGTTCCTGCTCAACTATCCCGAAACCGCCGACTACGACATTGGCTACACCATCGATTCCGCCCAGCAGGTGATCACCCTCCCCGGCATCACCGAGGCCGGCATCCGCCATCTGCAGCGCGTATCGCCCAATAAGTTCTTCATGATGGTCGAGGGCGGCAACATCGACCACGCCTTGCACGGCAACGACGGCGCCACCGCCATCATCGAAATCATCAACTTCAACGATGCACTGGCCCTGGCCTACGAGTTTTACAAGCAGCACCCTGACGAAACCCTCATCGTCGTAACCGCCGACCACGACACCGGCGGCATGGCCGTCGGCAACCCCACCACCGGCTACTGGGCCAACCTCCACTATGTGCCCTACCAGTTCGTGTCGAAGGAGAAGTTTGAGCAATACTGCCGCAACCTCCTCAAGACCAAGATGGACTACCGATGGGAAGACATGCGTCAATACCTGACCGAAAACCTCGGCTTCTGGACAGTCCTGCCCGTCAACGAAGAGCAGACCAAGCAACTCGAAGAGCAGTTCAAGGCCACATTCGAAGACCGCAACAGCAAAGACCAAAAGACACTCTACGCCAGCTTCAACGCCTTCGCCGCCGACGTCTACCGCCTGTGGAACGACCTGGCCGGCTTTGGCTTCGTGGCCACCTCCCACACCGGCAACCCAGTCCCCGTCTTTGCCGTAGGCGTAGGCGCCGACCGCTTCGGCAGCCTCAACAACAACATCGAAATCCCCGCCACCATCCTCGACATCGCCAAGCAATAACCCAATCCTCCGGGAGAATAACAGAAAGAACGGATCTGTGCGCCCATCAGGCCACAGGCCTGTTCTTTCTGTATCAACAATGATAAATCAAAACGAAGATTAGCATTGTTCTAAATAATATGAACGGACTACTTATAGGACTCATTTTACCCTTTGCCGGCACAGCCTTAGGCGCGGCCTGTGTTTTCCTTATGAAGGAAAGCATCCCACTGCGTTTGCAGAAAACTCTTACGGGATTTGCCGCCGGCGTCATGGTGGCGGCATCCATCTGGTCGCTTCTCATCCCGTCGATGGAGATGACAGGCAAGGAGGGATTTATGAGCGTAGTACCGGCTATCATAGGCTTTATGGTAGGCATCCTCTTCCTGCTTTTCCTCGACAGCGTGGTGCCGCATCAGCACCTCGACACAAACCAGAGCGAAGGCCCGAAATCACACCTGTCAAAAACCGCCAAACTCGTATTCGCCATTACGCTGCACAACCTCCCCGAGGGCATGGCCGTGGGCGTGGCCCTTGCCGGAGCCCTTGAAAACAACTCATACATGTCGATGGCGGGCGCGCTCACCCTTGCCATTGGCATCGCCATACAGAACTTCCCCGAAGGCGCGATAGTCTCGATGCCGCTACGAAGCGCCGGCAACTCCCGTGGGAAATCCTTCCTAATGGGCACTCTCAGCGGAGTGGTAGAGCCAATTGGCGCAATCGTCACGATATTGCTTGCCCATATAGTGCTCCCTATACTTCCGTACCTGCTTGCTTTCGCCGCCGGAGCCATGATATATGTAGTGGTGGAAGAACTAATCCCCGAGACCCAGTCCGGCAAGCATTCCAATATGGGCACGATAGGCTTCTCCATCGGCTTCCTGCTCATGATGGTGCTTGACGTCGTGCTCGGCTGACGTCCTAAAGACCTAAATCTTTTGCAATTTTCTTAATGACGGCAAGATTGACATTTTCGGCATCTGACTTGTCGTAGACATAAATCAAATACAAGCAACCATTGCGTTCTACCGTATTGAACGTGATGACTCTGGCTCCTCCGGATTTGCCTTTTCCTTTTGCAGCAATGGACATACGCACTTTACGAAAGCCTTCGCCTAAATCTGCACCAGCCTGCGGATTCATCTCCAATTCGTCCAAGAAGGCTTGATAATCTTTGTTAAAACTGCGATAGCGTTTGGCTAATGGTTTCGCGCACCGAATGAATGCGTCAGTTACTTTTATCTCCATCAGAATACTATGTCTCTTGCGTTAGGCAGATCGACTTTGCCCTCCATATGCGCCTTCACTTCCTCCAAAGAGGCCCTAACGTCTCGCTCGACAATTGCATCTTCGCTCGTAATAGGCACAATTTTGAAATTACCCACCCTTGAAGTAAGCATTACCGTCTGCCCGCTGCGCGCGGCACTAAGTATTCGTGTCTGATTCGCCCTAAATTCCCTTGCTGATACTACTTGCATAATCATAAAGTTTTGTGCAAATATAACAAATAAGTACCAAATTGGTACACGCTTTAACATCATTTAACCAATGAGACACTTTTGTCGCACCTTTATCTATTGGTCGAAAAAATTTTCGTACCTTTGCAGATGGAAAGGCTGTGACCTCTCCACGACATTTTGCTTGAATAAGAAGCGTTATGCGTAATCTTGTGATTTGAGAACGTAGGAAATTCGACAAATAGCACCAAGATTTGCATAGTGGTTCTCACGCGTATAGCGTGGGCTGCTATTGTTATATCTGTGCTAATGGTTTTCCTACGACCTTCAAATCAAGACGTAACATAGCCGGCTCACGTTTTATTGTCTAAATATGAATACGCCTGAATATAAGGTTGAGGACTTTTTCTATTCTGGTAACTTGGTACGCGGTGAACCTGATTACAGGCTTGTCGGCAATTTCGTGCGTGCAGCCGAGGCTTTTGCCAATATTACATATCAAAGCGTATACATCATCGACTATTTCAGAAAGAATTTCCTATATGTTTCGCCTAATCCCCTATTTCTGTGTGGGATGACGGCTGAAGCCGTCAAGGACGTCGGATACCAATTCTATCTTGACCATGTACCTGACAAGGAGATTGAAATGCTCCTGGAGCTAAACCGAGCCGGATTTTATTTCATCAACGAAATTCCCCTGGCCGAAAAACTCAATTACACCATTTCATACGATTTTCACATATTAAACGGCCACGAGAAAATACTTATCAACCACAAACTTACCGCACTTGCTTGCCAGTCTGACGGAGCCGTATGGCTCGGGATGTCGGTTGTGTCGCTTTCGCCACACTCCGACCCCGGCCATATAACCATGCACTGCCGCGGCAAGTCGGAGCACTGGGAATATGACTTAACCAACCATATTTGGGCGAAATATTCCACACCGGCTTTGAATGAAACTGAGAAAAAGATTATTACACTGTCTGTTCAGGGACTTACGATTAATGCCATCGCGGAAAAAATCCACCTCGCCGTAGATTCTGTGAAGACGGCCCGCCGCCGACTATACGAGAAACTCGGGGTAAACAATATCACCAAGGCAATTGCCTACGCCACCAGCTACAAACTTGTTTGATGTACACTTTTGTGTACAAATACGTCCTGTCAATATAAATGTACACATTTGTGTACAAGGCCATTACGGATATATTGGTAATTTTGGGCTTCAATTCCCCCTGCCTTGCGGGAAACAGACTCAATTTATCCCAACGCCTAAATGTATAGAATACAGGACTACGTGCGAAATGGTGCGCTACTGATAAGAAACACCATATTCCCAAGAAGAAAGAGACTGGCCCAATTTATGATCTACGCCACAAACCGCTGCCAGTCGCGCTGCCGACATTGCTCATTCTGGAAATCGCGCAATGATACGATTCAGTAAAATAAAGTCGTAAATATAT
>CAMWUM010000081.1 GCA_947177435.1 uncultured Muribaculaceae bacterium | reverse complement strand
CCCCTGAGACATACGAAGCCTTCATAAAATAAGTTATTTCAGCATGGGACCCAAGGCGGGAAAATTCACTCAAAAATGCATTTTTTAAGAAAATTCGCAAAAATATTTGTCTGAATGGGAAATAATTCGTATTTTTGGCCATTGTTACGATTGCACTTAAATCTGAATACCAAAACCCTCAAATAATAACCAAAACCAACATAACGTAATGAGTTATCTTAAGTTTGATAAGAACCTACTCATCAACCTCGAACAGTCGCTGCCAAAGGAGATGCTGCGCACCAATTTCGCCGGCGCCTACCACTGCACCACGCTCGTGGGGTGCAACACCCGCAAGCAGCACGGCCTGCTGGTGATTCCCATCCCCGAGATGGGCAACAAGCCGCATGTGCTGCTGTCGTCGCTTGATGAGACTGTGATCCAGCACGGCGCGCCGTTCAACCTGGGCATCCACCGCTACCAGGGCGGGGTCTACAACCCCAACGGCCACAAGTACATCCGCGAGTTTGACTGCGAGAACGTGCCGCGCATGACCTACCGCGTGGGCGGCGTGGTGCTCACCAAGGAGAAGATCTTCATCTCACAGGAAAACCGCCTGCTCATCCGCTACACGCTGGTCGACGCCCACTCGGCCACCACGCTGCAGTTCAGGCCGTTCCTGGCATTCCGCGAGAGCAACTCGCTGTGCATGGCCAACGACGCCATCAACCGCGAGATCGTTCCTGTCGACAACGGCATCGGCACATGCCTCTACCCCGGCTACCCGACGCTCTACATGCAGTTCTCGCGCAAGCCCGAATGGGTCACCGAACCCAACTGGTATAACAACATCGAGTACGTCAAGGACTTGGAGCGCGGCGTGCCCTACACCGAGGACCTCTGGGTGCCCGGCTATTTCCAAATCCCCATCAAGAAGGGCGAGTCCATCATCTTCTCGGCCGGCGTCGAGCCCGTGTCGCCGCGCTCGCTGGCTAAGATCTACGAGAAGGAAATCGTAAACCGCACGCCCCGCTCGAGCTTCTTCAACTGCCTGAAGAATGCCGCCAAGCAGTTCTACCTCACCGACAAGGACGGCCACTTCATCATCTCGGGCTATCCCTGGGGCGTGGTGCTGGCGCGCAACACGATGATGGCCCTCCCCGGCCTGACGCTCGCCATCAACCACCGCGAGGACTTCGAACTGATCATGGCCACCGCAGCCGAGGCCCTGCGCAAGTTTATGGCCACGGGCGAGCTTTCGCCCCGCATCGGCGGCATCGACCTGCCCGACATACCCCTGTGGTGCGTATGGGCCCTGCAGCAGTACGCCAAGAGCCAGGGCGACGAGGCCGCCCGCAAGCTGTACATGGGCCTGACGGCCGACATCGTGGACTACATCCTCGACAACGGCCATCCCAACCTCCGCCTCGACGAGAACGGCCTGGTGTCTACGCTCGGCGCCACCAGCCCCGTATCGTGGATGAACTCCACGATCAACGGCCGCCCCGTAATCCCGCGCACGGGATATCTGGTAGAGTTCAACGCCTTGTGGTACAACGCTCTGCGCTTCGCCGCAGCCCTGGCCGAAGGCGCTCCCGAGATGGCCGAGCGCGCCGCGCGCTGGACGGCCGCCGCCGACAAGATGGCCAAGCCGTTCGTCGACACCTTCCTCAACGACTCGGGCTACCTCTACGACTACGTCAACGGCAACTACTCCGACCTGCAGGTGCGCCCCAACATGGCCGTGGCCATCGGCCTTGACTATTCGCCCCTGGACCGCCGCCAGCGCAAGGGCGTGCTCGACTTCGTCACCCGCGAGCTGCTCACCCCCAAGGGCCTGCGCACCCTCTCGCCCAAGAGCTACGGCTACCGCCCGTTCTACCTCGGCTCGCCCGAGGAGCGCGAACTGGCTCTGCACCAAGGCCCCGTGCGCCCCTGGCTCATGGGCTTCTACGCCGAGGCCTACCTGCGCGTGTTCGGCGTGAGCGGCGTCAGCTACATCGACCGCATGCTCATCGGCTTTGAGGACGACATGACCCAAGGCTGCATCGGTTCGCTCTCGCAGCTCTACGACGGCAACCCGCCGTTCATGGGCCGCGGCGCCATCAGCCACGCCACCAACGTGGCCGAAGTGCTGCGCACCACCGCAACCATCAAACGTCTCACCAAGGATTATTTCGCCTCTAACCCCAAATAAGATATGAAAGCTCTCATGTTCGGGTGGGAATTCCCACCTCACATCTTAGGCGGACTCGGCACTGCCAGCTACGGCCTGACTAAGGGCATGTGGGAATGCGGTGATATGGACATCACATTCGTCATCCCTAAGCCCTGGGGCGATGAGGACCGCTCATTCGCCCACATCATCGGCGCCAGCCAGGTGCCCGTCTGCTGGCGCGACGTCAGCCGCGAATACGTAGAGAGCCGCATCGGCAAAGTGATGAGCCCCGACCTCTACTTCCGCCTGCGCGACCACATCTACGCCGACTTCAACTACATGCGCACCAACGACCTGGGCTGCATCGAGTTCTCAGGACGATACCCCGACAACCTGCTCGAGGAGATCAACAACTACTCGATCATGGCCGGCGTCGTGGCCCGCACCATCGACTTCGACATCATACACAGCCACGACTGGCTCACATACCCCGCCGGCATCCACGCCAAGCAGGTTACTGGCAAGCCCCTGGTAATCCACGTGCACGCCACCGACTATGACCGCAGCCGCGGCAACGTCAACCCCACCGTATTCGCCATCGAGAAGGACGGCATGATCCACGCCGACCACATCATCTGCGTCAGCAACCTCACCCGCCAGACCGTAATCGAGAAGTACGGCATCGACCCCGCCAAGGTCACCACCGTGCACAACGCCGTGGTGCCTCTGAGCGAGGAACTGCTCAACGTCGAGTGCCACAAGCCCAAGGAGAAAGTCGTTACCTTCCTAGGCCGCATCACCATGCAGAAGGGCCCCGAATACTTCGTCGAGGCTGCCGCCAAGGTGCTAAAGGCCAACCACAACGTGCGCTTCGTCATGGCCGGCTCGGGCGACATGATGGACAAGATGATCAACCTCGTGGCCGAACGCGGCATCGCCGACCGCTTCCACTTCCCGGGCTTCATGCGCGGCAAGCAGGTGTACGAGATGCTCAAGGCCAGCGACGTGTACATTATGCCCTCGGTATCAGAGCCGTTCGGCATCTCGCCGCTCGAGGCCATGCAGATGGGCTGCCCCTCGATCATCTCCAAGCAGTCGGGCTGCGCCGAAATCCTCGACAACGTAATCAAGACCGACTACTGGGACATCGACGCCATGGCCGACGCCATCAACTCGATCGTTTCCTACCCGGCCATGTACGAGACCCTGCGCGAAGACGGCCTCAAAGAGGTGGCCCAAATCACCTGGGACAAGGCCGGCAAGAAAGTAATCGACATATACCATAAAGTGCTCGGCTGGTAATCCGAAGCACCACAAACCTCTATATATCAACCATATAATCTAACAATCAGATGAAAGCTATCTGTTTCAACTTCGAGATACACCAGCCGATGCGCCTCAAGCACTACACGTTCTTTGACATCGGCAACGACCATTACTATTACGACGACTTCCTCAACGACGACATCATCACTCGCATCGCTGAGCGCAGCTACATCCCCGCTGCCCAGACCCTGCTCCGCCTCATCAACGAGACCAAGGGCAAGTTCCGCTGCTCAATCGCCATCACCGGCGTAGCCATCGAGCAGTTTGAGCAGTACGTGCCCGAGTTCATCGACCTGCTCAAGCAGCTGGCTGCCACCGGCAAGTGCGAATTCGTGGGCATGCCCTACGCCAACTCGCTCGCCTCGCTCACCGACCCCGAGGAGTTTGCCAAGCAGGTTGAGGTGCACGCCGCCAAGATCAAGGAGATGTTCGGCGTCACCTCTAAGGTACTCCGCAATACCGAGCTCATCTACAGTGACGAAATCGCCCCGCAAATCGCAGCCATGGGATACAAGGGCGTGATGACCGAGGGCGCCAAGCACATCTTGGGCTGGAAGTCACCCAACTACGTCTACTCGGCCGCAAGCGCTCCCAAGCTCAAGGTGCTCCTGCGCAACAGCAAGCTCAGCGAGGACATCGCCGCCCGCTTCAACGATGCCAGCTGGTCAGCCTTCCCCCTCACCGCCGACAAGTACATCGACTGGATTGCCTCTACCCCCGCCGAGGAGCAGATCATCAACCTGTGGATGAACCTCGAGACCTTCGGCGGCATGCAGCCCGCCGAGACCGGCATATTCCAGTTCCTTGAGGCACTCCCCCGCTTCGCCGAGGAGCGCGGCATCGAGTTCTGGACCCCCAGCGACGCCATCAGCAAGCTTAAGCCCATCGACCAGCTCGTGGTCATGCACCCCATCTCGTGCATCGACGAGGCCCGCGACGTATCGGCATGGCTCGGCAACAAACTGCAGAACGAGGCCTTCAACAAGCTCTACAGCGTGGCCGAGCGCGTGCGCCTGAGCGATGACCGCCGCCTCAAGCAGGATTACTGGTACCTCCAGGGCGCCGACAACCTCTACTACATGAGCACCAAGCACATGGCCGACGGCGCAGCCCACTCGATGTTCAGCCCCTACGACACTCCCTTCCAGGCATTCACCAACTTTATGAACGTCCTGGCCGACTTCCTGGTGCGCGTCGAAGAGCAGTACCCCTCCACCATCGAAAACGAGGAGCTCAACTCGCTGGTAACCACCATCCGCAACCAGAACCGCGAAATCGAGCAGCTCACCAAGGAGTGCGCCACCCTGCGCAAGAACGCCGAGCAGTACAACATCGAGCACAAGACCCGCGAAGAGGCCACCGCAAAAACCAAGGAGCCCAAAGCCACAGCCCCCAAGAAGGCTCCCGCCAAGAAAAAAGCCAAAGCCGAATAATCATCACTAAACACCCAACATCAAAGGCTGCCTTGCGGGGCAGCCTTTGATGTTTATTGTGGGAGGATGCACCGTGGTGCATCCCTACGGGTGGGTGGACGCCAATTCTCAATTTTCAATTGATGAGAGGGGGGTCTTGGCGGCTTGGAGGATGCCGTCGGCGGGGGTGTAGACGAAGGCCACGATCTGCATGTTGGCAGGAGTCCACTTGTCTTTGATGTCGAGGGTGTAGGTCAGGGTCTGGGGCTCGCGGATGGTGAGGGCGAGAGATTCGCCGTCGGAACCGTTGACTGCGGCGCGGAACACGTTGTTGTGCACGTAGTCGGGGATGGAGCCCGAGGTGCTGAGCTGGCGCGCCACGATGCCGCTCTCGATGGCCCACACTTGCAGGCGTCCGCTGATGTTGGCGTGCGGGGTGACGGTGACTGTGATGTCGGCGGCGGTGCCGTCGGCGTTGAGATCTGAGGCCACCTCGAGCTCGACGTTGGAGGGACGTGCCAGTTCGGATCGAATGGCCGTCTCCCACTTGTCGTGGGTCTGCACGCCGGATGTGCGGTTGACCACACCAGCGGGGAGAGCAGCGATGCCGTAGGCGTCGCAATAGGCCTGGCCCTGCTCGTTGCGCAGGCCGAAGCTGACCTTGTCCTCAGAGTACGAGAAGGCGTCGCCGCCGCCGTGGATGCTGACTACGATGAGGTTGTCGCCGTACTTCTCCTCGAGAGATTCGATCACGCGGTGGGCGTCGGGGCAGTTGACGCACTTTTGGCCGGTAAACTCCTCAAGGAGCACCACGCGCTGGGCCTCGACGGCGGGCATTTCGATAAATCGCTCGTCGTCCTTGACCTGGTCGCAGGCGGCGAAGGCGATTGCGGCCAGCGTGATTGCGGCCGACTTGAAGGTGATGTGTTTCATAGCGGTCTAAAAGTTGTATGTGTAAGCGATTTGGAAACCGCGGCTGGCAGGCACATACCGGCACACGCCGCCCGAGCAATTGTAGCCCGCGCGAGTGCGGCCGTAGCCGGCCATCAGGCGGTTGCCCTTGTAATTGAATGTGACGGCGCCCATATAATAATGTAGCATTGAGCTGCCGTGATTCCACTCGTCGCTGACGGTGAACATAAGGTACGGAAGCACCGAGAGCTCGGCCAGACCGTAGCACCAGTCGCGCTTGTCATCGGGGGTCTGCAGGTATTGCAGTTCGGCGCGGAGGGTGAGCTTCTTGTTGAAGCGGAACTTGCCCTCGGCCACGAAGATGTTGCTGTTGATCATGCCGCCGTGGCCCTCGATCTGCGTCTGGTTGTAGCGCTGGTACATGTACATGAAGTTGAAGTTGACATCGCGGCTCACCTTCTTCTCCATCTGCAGGTTGATGTCGGTGTAGAACGTCTCGCCCATCTTCCACGAATCCTTCTCGTACCAGTCAGTGCCCATGAGCGAGCCGTTGGCGGGCGAGAGCACCTTGCGGTCGATGCCGCAGATGTAGCTGGCGTTGAGCTTGAACTTGGTGCCGTACTTGCCGCCAAACTTGGTGCCGCGCTTGAACGAGTAGGCGAACGAACCCTGGAAGGCGTACTCGCCGGGGGCATTCTGCGTGGCGTAGGGGTACATGGCCGCCAAGGCGTAGGTGTGCTGGTAAGCGAACGGCGGGAGATTGTTGATGAAGGCCGAGGTCAGGCTCTGCGTGCGGCGGCTGCGGAAAGCCATATTGTCGCTGCGCTTGGCCTGCAGAAACACGCTCCAGCCGGGCTTGGAGTACGAGCCCGAAAGCATGATTGCCGTGCCGGGGCGGTAAGTGTACTTGTTGTCGAACGACGGGTCCTGGCTCTTCCACGCGAACTCGGCCAGCAGGTCGAGGCCCGAGTGGTAGAAATGCGTGCGCACATCGAAGGCGCTGACGTTGAGCGGCAGACGCAGCTTGCTGTTGGTGCCGGGCACGAGCAGGTCCTCGTCGCGCTCGTGCTTGAGCACGTATGACGCTCCCAGGCTCCAGACGATGCGATGGTCGCGCATCCAGCGGCTGTGCTCGTGCATGTCCCACTCGGCCTGTCCTCCATATACGGCCGAATGGTCCGACCAGTCCCAAAACACCCTCTGCACGCCGGCCAGGGCGGTGAGCCTCAGGCCCTTTACGCCGCTGAACTTGACGCGTCCGCCGCGAATAGAGTTGTCCACGCCGAGCGAACGCTCCTCGTAGGTGCGCAGGATGAAACCGCTGCCAAACTGCTCGTAGAAGTCGCCGGCGGTTATTTCCAGGCCCTTGTACTTGCCTTTGACGAAGAAGTTGGGCACGCCCCAGCCCTTGAAATCGGGCTCGAAGCCGGGCAGTGGGTGCTCGAGGTACTCGACACGCAGTCCGCCGTCGAGCCACTTGCTGAAAAATCCGTAGTTGGCGTAGACGTTCCCCAGTACCTTATCGTTGTACTTCTCGGTGCCGATGGCGTAGTCGTTCTCGGGGACGAGGACATCGGCCTGTATGCTGCCGTGGTGGGTGATGCCTTGGGAGGATGCGGAAGCGGCGCAGAGGGCGGCGGCCGCGCAGAATGTTGCCAGTCGTTTCATGCCTTGGGGGTGAAAAGCGTTATTGGCCGATGAGGCCGCGCACGGTGTCGATGATATGCTCCTCCGAGCCTTCGGTGTATCCCGAGCGGCTCTCTACGATGGCGCCATTGCCGTCGATGATGAGCACGTGGGGGATTGACTGTATGCCGAGCGTGCGCATAAGCTCGCTGTTGGAGTCGAGGTAAACCTCATATTCCCAGCCTTCGGCGTCGACCATAGGCTTGACCTTGCTGGAGTTCTGTGCGTCGTCGATAGAGATGGCGATGAGCTTCATGCCGGTTTCATCCTGCCAGTCGGGATACACCTCGTGGATGGCCTTGAGCTCGCGGTTGCAGGGCTTGCACCATGTGGCGAAGAAAGAGATGACGAACGGCTTGCCGTCATTGCCGAGCTCGGCTGCGTCTACGGTCTGGCCGTCGAGGGTCTTAAGCTGCACCGAGGGGAGCTGAGCGCCGGCGCTAAGGGCAGCCACCGCGCACAGGGCCAGCAGAAAAATTTTCTTAAAGTAAGCCATATCTAAGGGTTAAAAGATTAACAATGTATTATCAATTTACAAAGTTAGCGAAAAAATCTCAGAAATTCACACCCAAAATTTGTCGTTTTAACTTTTTTTGGTAAATTTGCAGATATTTTTGGAAATATTCCTGTTGATACAAATTTACATACCCGTTTCGATTGAT